>DASSBO010000028.1:0-3538 GCA_035698655.1 Streptomyces sp. | reverse complement strand
TGTCGGCGTTGATGATGATGACGAAGTCACCAGCGTCGACGTGCGGCGCGTACACCGGCTTGTGCTTGCCCCGCAGAAGGGTGGCGGCCTGGGTGGCCAGACGGCCGAGGACGACGTCCTGGGCGTCGATGACGTGCCACTGGCGCTGGACGTCGCCGGGCTTGGGGCTGTACGTACGCACGGTAGTAGCCTTCGCTTCTTCGTGAGGATCCTGACAAGGCCACCTGGCAGATCACGACAGCCCTGACCGCACCACGGTGACGCAAACCGGATGCAGGCCGCTGGTCATCGACCGAATGTGGCCGGTGTAAGGGCCTCCCACGTGAGAATGAGCAAGCCAATACACATAACGAACCAGCAGGATACCGGGCGCCACACCGCCGGTCAAAGCGGCCCCTCGCGGGCCCGGCGGCCCGCCCGGGTCAGCGCGCCCGCGCCACCCGCGCCTCGTCCCAGACCGGCTCCGAAGCCTCCCGCACCCGGCCGTCCGCGCCGAAGACGAGGAAGCGGTCGAAGGAGCGGGCGAACCAGCGGTCGTGCGTGACGGCGAGCACCGTCCCGTCGTACGCCTCCAGGCCCTCCTGCAGTGCCTCCGCGCTCTCCAGGTCCAGGTTGTCGGTCGGCTCGTCCAGCAGCAGCGCCGTCGTGCCGACCAGCTCCAGCAGCAGGATCTGGAAGCGGGCCTGCTGCCCGCCCGACAGCTTCTCGAAGGGCTGCTCGGCCTGCCGGGTCAGCTCGTAGCGGCGCAGCACGCTCATCGCCGCGCCGCGGTCGCGCGCGTGCTCCTTCCACAGGATGTCGAGGAGGGTGCGCCCCTCCAGCTCCGGGTGGGCGTGCGTCTGCGCGAAGTGCCCGGGGACGACGCGGGCGCCCAGCTTCCAGCGGCCGGTGTGCGCGACCGGCCGGCCGGGGTCGTCGGCGAGCAGCCGCAGGAAGTGCGACTTGCCGGAGCCGTTGGAGCCGAGGACGGCGACCCGCTCGCCGTAGAAGACCTCCAGGTCGAACGGCTTCATCAGTCCGGTCAGCTCGAGCTGCTCGCAGGTCACGGCGCGCACTCCGGTGCGGCCGCCGTGCAGCCGCATCCGGATGTCCTGTTCGCGGGGCGGCTGCGGCGGCGGCCCGGCCTCCTCGAACTTGCGCAGCCTGGTCTGCATCGCCTTGTAGCGCGACGCCATGTCGGGGCTGTTGGCCGCCTGCTGCCGCAGGGTGAGCACGAGTTTCTTCAGCCGGGCGTGCTCCTCCTCCCAGCGGCGCAGCAGCTCCTCGAAGCGGGCGAACCGCTCGCGGCGCGCCTGGTGGTACGTGCCGAAGCCGCCGCCGTGCACCCAGACGTCGCTGCCGGCCGGGCTGGGCTCCACGCTGACGATCTTGTCGGCGGCACGGGCCAGCAGTTCACGGTCGTGCGAGACGAACAGCACGGTCTTGCGGGTCTCGCGCAGTCGGTCCTCCAGCCAGCGCTTGCCGGGCACGTCGAGGTAGTTGTCCGGCTCGTCCAGCAGCAGGACCTCGTCGGGGCCGCGCAGCAGCGCCTCGAGGACCAGCCGTTTCTGCTCGCCGCCCGAGAGGGTGCGCACCTCGCGCCAGCGGGCCTTCTCGTAGGGGACGCCGAGCGCGGCGGTGGTGCAGATGTCCCAGTGAGTCTCGGCCTCGTAGCCCTGCACCTCCGCCCAGTCGGCGAGCGCCTGCGCATAAGACATCTGCGCCGCCTCGTCGTCCCGCGTCATGATCGCCTCTTCGGCGTCGTCGACGGCGCGGGCGGCGTCCCGGATGCGCGGCGGGGCGACGGAGACCAGCAGGTCGCGCACGGTGCTCTCGTCACGCACCGAGCCGACGAACTGGCGCATGACGCCGAGCCCGCCGGAGACGGTGACGGTGCCGCCGTCGGGGCGCAGCTCACCGGAGATCAGTTTCAGCAGCGTCGTCTTGCCCGCACCATTGGCACCGACCAGGGCGACCGAGGCGCCCTCCCCCACCCGGAAGGAGACGTCGCCGAGCAGCACGCGGCCGTCGGGAAGGAAGTACTCGAGGTGTGCGGCGTCGACGTGTCCCATGGCGCCGCATTCTCGCCCGGCGGGCCGCCGCACGGCCAACGGGTTTCGGGTCACATGACGGGAACCACCGTGGCACAGCACGAACACGCGCCGACAAAGCCGTCCGTGCGCATGCATAGGATGCGGCCCATGAGTTTCGGACAGGGGGGCCAGCCGTGGGGCTCCGGTGACTCCTCCGGCGCGCCCGACTGGGCGGCGCTGGCCGAGGACACCGAGCGGTCGCGTGCACGCCGCAGGATGTGGTGGATGGTCGGCGGCGGCGCGCTGGCGACGGTGCTGGTGGCGGGGATCGTGGCAACGGCCGTGATGACCCAGGGCGGTTCCGACCCGTCGGACGGCCCGACGCAGGCGCTGCCGTCGGCGGAGAACCTGCCGCCCGGCTCGGCGCAGCCGAAACCGAGCTTCAAGGAGGAGCTGCCGCCGGCGCCGCCGCGGGACTACCTCGCCGACGCCGAACGCGATACCGCCCCGCTGAGCGAGGACACCCTCTTCCCGGAGAAGAAGGTGACCGTCAACGGGCGGTCCTACGCGCAGGCGGCGACGGACGCCACCGACGACTGCGCCTCCTCGACCCAGGGAAAACTGGGCGGTCTGCTGAAGAAGTACGAGTGCGACCGGATGTTCCGCGCCACCTATGAGCGCGACGGTCTGGCCGTCACCGTCGGGGTCGCCGTCTTCGACGGCGAGGCGCAGGCGGCGAAGATCAAGCAGGAGTACGAGCCGAACGTCGCCGCGCTGCCCGGCAAGGGCGTGCCGTCGTTCTGCAGGACCGTGGTGTGCCGCACCACCGTCAACTCGCTCGGGCGCTACGCCATCGTCACCATCGCCGGGCACACCGACGGCACGCCCGCCGACGACTCCGACAAGCCCGCCAAGCAGGCGGCGCTGGACGGGTCGGACTACGCCTACGGCCGCATCATGCAGCGGGGCAGGGAAGAGGCCGCGGCCGACGCCAAGGCCGGCTGACGCCTTCCGCGCGCCCGGGGCCCCGGACGCGTGACACACACATGATTCGGGGGGAGTTCCATGACGTACGGCCCGGTGGGCTGGGGCGGGCCGCCGCCCGCGCCGCAGCCCGGGGTGATACCGCTGCGCCCGCTCGCCGTCGGCGACGTGCTGCGCGGCATGTTCGGCACGTTCGGGCACTGCTGGCGGGCGGTCTACGGCGTCACGCTGGCCGTGACGGGCGGCATGCTGCTGGTGACGGCGGCGGCCGTGGGGCTGCCGCTGCTCGGCTTCTGGGACACGCTGCGCACCCTCGACGCCCGCGGGTCGCTCCCGGGTGACGACGTGGCAGCCCTGGTGGTGACCGGCGCGCTGGTCCTGCTCGTGCTGCTGTGTGTGGGGCTGTACGGCTTCTCGGTGCTGACGGCGTGCTATGCGGTCGCCGTCTCGCACGCCGCCCTGGGCTCGCCGGTCACGTTCCGCGGACTGTGGCGGCAGGGCCGGCCGCGCGCGTGGTCGGTGCTGGGGGTGCAGGCGCTGAC
>DASSBO010000027.1:0-8256 GCA_035698655.1 Streptomyces sp. | reverse complement strand
ACCTGCCCGCTGCGGTTGCCCTTGGCCAGCATCACCATCGAGCCGCCCGCCGCCTGGAACTGCGCCACGTAGGCGTCCATCCGGCCGGCCGTCGTCGGGCCGAAGGAACCCGAGGCGTAGCCGTCCGGCGTCTTGGCCGGGCCCGCGTAGTACACCGCGTGGTCCTTGAGGTACTGCGGCATCTCCTCGCCGGCGTCCAGCCGCTCCTTGATCTTCGCGTGCGCAATGTCGCGCGCGACGACCAGCGGGCCGGTCAGCGACAGCCGGGTCTTGACCGGGTGCTTGGACAGCTCGGCGCGGATCTCGTCCATCGGCCGGGTCAGGTCGATCCGCACGGCGTCGCCGCCGGCCGTCTCGGCGCGCGCCTCGTCCGCCAGGTCCTCGTCGGTGGTCTCGGGCAGGAAGCGCGCCGGGTCCGTCTCCAGCTGCTCCAGGAACACGCCCTCCGGCGTGATCTTGGCCAGCGCCTGCCGGTCCGCCGAGCAGGACACCGCGATCGCCACCGGGCAGGACGCACCGTGCCGGGGCAGCCGCACCACGCGCACGTCGTGGCAGAAGTACTTGCCGCCGAACTGGGCGCCGATGCCGATCTTCTGCGTCAGCTCGAAGACCTGCTCCTCCAGCTCCTTGTCCCGGAAGCCGTGCCCGGCCGGGGAGCCCTCGGCGGGCAGCTCGTCCAGGTAGTGCGCCGAGGCGTACTTCGCCGTCTTCAGCGCGTACTCCGCGCTGGTGCCGCCGACGACGATCGCCAGGTGGTACGGCGGGCAGGCCGCGGTGCCCAGCGAGCGGATCTTCTGCTCCAGGAACGTCATCATCGACGCCTCGTTGAGGACCGCCTTCGTCTCCTGGAAGAGGAACGACTTGTTGGCGCTGCCGCCGCCCTTGGCCATGAAGAGGAACTTGTACTCGCCGCCGTCGGTCGCGTACAGCTCGATCTGCGCCGGCAGGTTCGTGCCGGTGTTCTTCTCCTCCCACATGGTCAGCGGCGCCATCTGCGAGTAACGCAGGTTCAGCTCGGTGTAGGCGTCGTGGATGCCGTGGGAGAGGGCCTCCTCGTCGCCGCCGGCGGTCAGCACGTGCTGCCCGCGCTTGCCCATGACGATCGCCGTGCCGGTGTCCTGGCACATCGGGAGCACGCCGGCGGCGGCGATGTTCGCGTTCTTCAGCAGGTCGAGCGCGACGAACCGGTCGTTCGCGCTGGCCTCCGGGTCGTCGAGGATCTTCCGCAGCTGCGCGAGGTGCGTGGGGCGCAGGTAGTGCGAGATGTCGTGCAGCGCCTCGGCCGCCAGCTTGCGCAGCGCCTCCGGCTCCACTTTCAGGAAGGTGCGCCCGTCCGCCTCGAACGTGCTCACGCCCTCGTCGGAGACCAGCCGGTACGTGGTGCCGTCCTCGCCCAGGGGCAGCAGATCCGTGTAGACGAAATCGGGGCGGGAGGGGCGGGGACTGGCAGACATCAGGAGCTTCCCTTTCGACAGTGAGCGCGCCTCACAGCGTAAGACCCGGTGCCCTCCCGTCCCTCCGCTGGGGTAGTCGCGATCTATCGCGTCTGGGTAGTCTGGAGCGGTGAATGACTCCCCGCTCGAGAAGAAGCCCCAGGACACGACTCCCTCGCTGCGCAAGCCCACCGCCGAGGCCGACGTGCGTGCCTCCGACGCGGACCGCGACCGGGTCGCGGACATCCTTCGGGACGCCCTCGCCGAGGGCCGCCTCGACGCCCAGGAGCACTCCGAGCGGCTCGACAGCGTGTACGCGGCCAAGACGATGGGCGAGCTGGAGCCCCTGGTCCGCGACCTGCCCGCCGTCGCGGGCCGCCCCGCCGAGCACCCGCGGCAGGACCCGCAGCTGGCCGCGAACGTCACCTCGTACAGCAGCGTGGCGACCACGGACCACGCCGTCGCGGTCTTCGGCGGCGCCACCCGCAAGGGCCGGTGGCGCGTCGCCGCCAAGACGAACGCGTTCGCCCTGTTCGGCGGCGTCGACATCGACCTGACGCAGGCCACCTTCGAACACCGCGAGATCGTGATCAACGCCACGGCGATCTTCGGCGGCGTGGACATCAAGGTCCCGGAGAACGTCAGCCTGCGCGGCCACGGCGCGGGCATCTTCGGCGGCTTCGAGGTCCGCCCGCACGACGCGGACCCGGACGCGCCCGTCGTCATCGTGCGCGGTGCGGCGATCTTCGGCGGGGTCGATGCGAAACCGAAGCGCGGCAAGCGGCTGAAGAACCTCCGCAAGGGGGACGGCGGCTGCTGACCGGCCGCCGGCCGTCACGGGTGTCAGTCGGCTCGGCACCGTGTGCATAAGCGTGCGCACAGCGGGTATTGCTCCGGGCGTCGTCTCGTGTACGGCGGGGAGGGGGACCGGCCGCGGTGCGGGACGTTTGCAAGGTGCACACCGACAGACCGACTCACCCGTAGCCGTCGCGTCAGGAGTAGACCGTGCTGCAACCGTCGCATCAGTCCCTGCGGGTCACCGCTGCCGCCCCCGCCCCGCGCGTGCCGGCGCGCGACGATCGCGACGGTCCCTGGCACACCGAGGCGGTCTGCCGCCGGGACGAGGCGGGGCTGTTCTTCGCGCCGTCCAAGGAACCGACGGCCGCGCGGCTGTCGCGGGAGCAGGCCGCGAAGCGCGTGTGCGCCAACTGCCCGGTGCTGCTGGAGTGCCGCGAGCACGCCCTGCTGCAGCCGGAGCCGTACGGCGTGTGGGGCGGGCTGACCGCGGCGGAGCGCCGCGTCGTACTGGCCCGCCGTCGGCGCGCGGCCGCCTCCGGCGAGGGCGCGCCCGTGCTGGGCTCGCGGAAGATCGCCTGACGCCGCTGCCCCGCTGTTCCGCTGCTCCTTGGCGGGCCGTCGCTCGTCCGGTCGACGGGTGAGCGCCTCGCCGCGCCCGTTGACACGCGGTGGTGCGGCAGTCGCGCGCGCTCGTGCGCGCGCCGCTCAGGCCTCGTCGTCGCCGGACGGCGGCGGGGGCTCCTCGGTGTGGAAGCACTGCCCGCACACGTAGCCGCCGTTGGGCCCTTCCCGCACGGCCCAGCCACAGTGCACGCAGTGCAGTGTGGCCAGGTCGGACTGGGGGAGTTCCGTCGAATCCGTGCTCATCCGCTCGCTCCGCAGTTGTTGCACGACCAGCCTCCGTCCGGCCCCTGTATGACCGGTGCCCCGCATTTCGTGCAGTTCATTGGTCCCCCTTGCATGTGTGGTCCCTTTCAAAGTAGCCGGGCTGCACGGCGTGGGCCAGACCACCTCAGTGACGGCCTGTACACGTCAAGCAAGGTCGGCCGTCTGCGGCGGGCCGGTGCCGGTGTCGCAGATCGTGTGACAGGACGACCAATCCGCCGGGTGCGGTGCTCCGAATGGCTTGATGTCAGCGGCCCTTCAGGCGGAATCACCGTCTGGGAGCCGGCTCGAGCTTCGCCCGGAAGGGGATGCACGACCGTGAAAGCCCAGCGCACAGCACGTATCGCCGCCCTGCTCGCCGTACCCGCCGCCCTGTCCATGGGTCTCGCCGCCCCCGCGTCGGCGGCCGGGAACGCCTACCAGATCAACCTCGACCAGCTGAACGACTCCGGCGCGCACGGCACCGCGATGCTCAGCCTCGACGGCAACAAGCTGACGGTGAAGATCGACGAGGACGGTCTGGTCCCCAACTCGCCGCACGCCCAGCACATCCACGGCTCCACCGAGGGCAAGGACTTCCACTGCCCCGACCCGAGCGCCGACAAGGACGGAGACGGCATCGTCGACACCGCCGAGGGCATCCCCATGTACGGCGGCATCATGATCTCCCTGACCACCAAGGGCGACACCAGCGCCAAGAGCGGCCTCGCCGTGGACCGCTTCCCCAAGGCCGACGAGAACGGCCACCTGTCCTATGAGCGCACCATCGACGTCTCCGACGACGTCGCGGCGCACATCAAGGACCTGCACATCGTGCAGCACGGCATCGACGTCAACGACAACGGCAAGTACGACGGCGACGCCGGCAAGAGCAAGCTCGACGAGAAGCTGCCGCTCGAAGCCACCGCGCCGGCCTCCTGCGGCATGGTGCAGGGTGCCGCCGTCGGTTCCATGCCGGTCGGCGGCGTGGAGACCGGGTCCGGTTCCACGCAGGGTGTGGAGTCCCCGTACCTGCTGGCCGCCGGTGCCACCGGCCTGGCCGCGGCCGGAGCCGTCGCGTTCGCCGCACGCCGTCGTCGCGGTGTGACGAGCGGACACCGCGGCTGACGGGACGAGGCGGATGAACGCCCTGAGCAAGGCGTTCGGCGCGATGACGCCCCGTCGGTGGGTGACGGCGCTCGTCACGGTGCTCGCCGTCACCTCCGCGGTGCTGCTGGGTGTGGGCCTGTCCCGGCAGGCCCCCGCCCCGCCGCAGGTCCCCCCGGCCGCCTCCGCACCGGAGTCCGGCCGGGCGCCGCACGGCTCCGAGGGCACGAAGTCCCCCGCGCCGCAGACGGACGAGACGCCGTCCGCGGCCGGGGACTCCGGCCCCGAAGCCGACCCCGGCGCCGCTGCGGCCCTGCCGGCGTCGCGGCCCGAACGCATCGAGATCCCCGCCATCGACGTCTCCTCCCCGCTGGTCACCCTCGGGCTCGGCCCGGACGGTGCCATGGAGACGCCCAAGGACCCGGCGAAGGCAGGCTGGTACGAACCCGGTCCCGCACCGGGCAGCGACGGCCCCGCCGTCATCGCCGGCCACGTCACCTGGAACGGCGCCGAGTCGGTGTTCTTCGACCTGGCGAAGCTCAAGCCGGGCGACGAGATCGACGTGACGCGGAAGGACGGGCGGACGGCCGTCTTCACGGTCGACCGCGTCAAGGAGTTCCCGAAGAACGACTTCCCGACGATCGACGTCTACCACAACCTCGACCACCCCGGCCTGCGGCTGATCACCTGCGGTGGCGACTACTCGTCGTCGAAGCACTACTACGACGCGAACGTCGTGGTCTTCGCCGCCATGACGAGCAGTCACCGCTGACTCGCACGTGCGCGCTAAGGTCGCGCCATGACGTCGAACGAACTGCCGTACATCGACGAGCACTCCGTGACGATCGCGGCCCGCCCCGAGGACGTGTGGCCGGCGCTGGTCCGCACCGTCACCGCGTCGTTCTCCGGCGCCGGCGTCGAGCGGGTCGCCCGGCTGCTCGGCTGCGAGACGGCCACGGCCTCGGACTGGTCGCAGCCGGCTCCCGGCCGCACCCTTGCCGGTTTCCGTGCCGAGGCGGTGGAACGGCCAAGACTGCTCGGGCTGACCGGCCGCCACCGCTTCTCGCGGTACGCCCTCACCTTCCGGGTCGACGACGTGGACGGCGGCGTCCGGTGCCGGGCCGAGACCCGCGCCGACTTCCCCGGCCTGCGGGGCCGGCTCTACCGGGCGGCCGTCATCGGCACCGGCGGCCACCGGTTGCTGCTGCACAGGATGTTCCGCCACATCAAGCGGTCCGCCGAGGCGGCCGGGTAGCCCTCAGCGCGGTCCCCGGTACGACGCCGAGTTCAGCCCGGTGGTGCGTGCGGCGAGATACGCCTCGAAGGTGACGGTGCCCTCCGCGTGCTCGCGGGCCAGGTGGCCGCCCCTTCGGTACGCGCCGAACACCGCGCCCGGCAGCCGGAGCGGCAGCAGCAGCCGCCGTCGCCCGGTCGCCGCCAGATAGGCGCGGGCCAGCGAACGCGCGTCGCGCACCTGCGGACCGCCCAGGTCGGCGGCCCGCCCGCCCGGTCGCTCCACCGCCAGCCGTGCGAGCCGCACGGCCACCTCACCGGCGTCGACCGGCTGGAAGGGCAGATCGGGCACCGGCATCAGCGGCGACTTGGCGGCCGAGGCGAAGACGGTCCTCAGCAGGTCGTGGAACTGCGTCGCGCGCTGGACCGTGCAGGGCACGCCGGAACGCTCGATGAGCTGCTCGGCCGCCAGCTTGCCCCGGTAGTAGGGGAAGGGCACCCGGTCGACGCCGACGATCGAGACGTACACCAGGTGCGGCGAGCCGGCCCGCCGGGCGGCATCGGTCAGTACCCGGGCGAGCTCCGGCTCCCGGCGGCCGCTCAGCGCCGTCGCACAGTGCACGATCGCGCCCGTACCGGCCACGGCCGCGTCGACGCCCTGCCCGGACGTCAGGTCGGCCGTCGCCCACTCGACGCCCGCCCGGTCGTCGTCGCGCGGCCGCGGCCGACGGCTCATCACCCGCACCGGGTGCCCGTCGGCCGCCAGCCGCGCCACCACCAGCCGCCCGAGCACCCCGGTACCGCCGGTCACCAGAATCGGTCCTGTCACCACTGACGCGTCCTTTCAGGAGTTCTGCCTGCCAGGAAGGACGAGGCAGACACCCTGAACGTGACGGTCTTCCACTCACATGCTGCGCATCCGGATCGCCAGGCCGTGCCCCACGCCCAGGTAGATCAGCGCGGGCAGACCGTAGTTGAGCAGGACCCGCATGTTCTCGCCGTCCATGGTGAAGATGTCCTGCGACCACCCGGCCAGGAAGCCGGCCAGGCCCTCGACCAGATCGACGAAGACGTTCGCCTGGTTGGCGTCCAGCAGGAACAGCAGGATCCACAGCACGAGGATCGCCGCGGCCACGTCCGCGATCGTCTGGATGATCAGGGCGGCCCGGTGGGAGCCCGCACCCCGCTGCCGCTGCGGCTGGTAGGCGCGGGGATCCGGCTCATAAGGGTCGTTTGCGGGCATGTACTCAGGGGTATGGCTCATGCGCCGCTGATTGCCCCCGGCCTCGGGGCCAAACCGGTCGTCGCAGACAGTTCACCGGATCCTCTCCGCCGCCCGCGCCTGCGTCACACGCTCTGCACGGACGCCGCCGCCCCGGTCCCCGTGGCCCCGTCACCCACCGCCAGCCGTCGCTGCTCCTCCTCGACGATCTGCCGGGCCAGCGACGCCTCCGCGACGTCGACCGCGTCCGGGGTTGCCTCGGCGACGTCGCTGCGGCGGGCGTAGGCGTCGAACAGGCGCGACTTGTTCTCCAGGATGCGCAGCATCCGCTCGTCCACGCCGCCCTCCGCCAGCAGCCGGTGCACCTGCACGGCGCGGACCTGGCCCATGCGGTGGCAGCGGGCCACCGCCTGATGCTCGAGCGTCGGCTTGACCTGCGGCTCGCACAGGAGGACGACGGAGGCGGCCTGCAGGTTGAGGCCGACACCGCCCGCCTGGATCTGCGCGAGCAGCACCGCGTGCCCACTGCGGCCGGTGAAGTCGTCCACGAGCTGCTGGCGCCGCGCGGCGGTCATGCTGCCCGACAGCGGGCCGAACACCTCGGCGCCGGCCCCGAGTGTCTCCTGCACAGCCGCCAGCACGTCGCGGAAGTAGGAGAAGACGACGACCTTCAGCCCGGACTCGGCCGCCTCACCCACGAGTTCGCGCAGCCGGCGCAGCTTCGCCGACTCGGCGGGGCGCGCGTAGGCGGCGCGCCGCATCGCCATGAAGTTGCCCGCCGCGACGGCCTCCCGGTAGGCGGCCTCGTCTCCCGGGCTGAGCTCCTCCCACTCGTCCGTGTGCAGCAGCGCCGGCAGTTCGGCCAGCACGTCGTCCTGGTTGCGGCGCAGATAGGCCGGCGCCACCGCCCGCCGGAACGCCTTCGAGCCGGCGACCGCGTCGCTGTCCTCGACCTCGGGCAGCAACTCCGGCTGCAGGTACCGCACCAGGGTGCGGAACTCCTCGACCCGGTTCTCCATCGGTGTGCCGGTCAGGAACAGCACGCGCTCGCACACCTCGGTCCACGCGGCGACCGTCTGCGACCGGCGCGAGTCGGGGTTCTTGACGAAGTGCGCCTCGTCGACGACGAGTGCGGCGGGCCGCCGTTCGTCCCCGGGGCCGGCCGTCGGGACGGGGAAGCCGCGCAGCGCCTCGAACGTGGTGACGGCGACCCCGCCGCCCTCCTGCCACTCCGCGAACGCCTCGCGCCGGTCGGGCCCGTGCAGCGGGACGGCCCGCAGCGCGGTCCGGTTCCCGGTCTCCCGCGTCCAGTTGATGAGCACGCTCGCCGGGCACACGACGAGGAAGTGGGTCTGCCCGCGCGCGGCCAGGTGCGCGAGGACGGCGAGCGCCTGGATCGTCTTGCCCAGCCCCATCTCGTCTCCGAGGATCACCCGGCGCTGAGACAGCGCGAAGCGGGCGCCGAACGCCTGGTAGCCGCGCAGCGAGACGCGGCGGCGCGTGTCGTCCAGCTCCTGTGCGTGCACGCGCTCCGCGATCTGCGCGGGCACGAATCCCTCGGCGGCCTCCGGATCCGGCCCGCGTCCGGTCAGCTCGGCG
>DASSBO010000026.1:0-2838 GCA_035698655.1 Streptomyces sp. | reverse complement strand
GCAGCGGCACCCGGCAGCCGTCGCGGCCCCGCACCGTGTGGCCGGACCGTTTCCACGTGGGGTCCTGCAGCAGTTCGCCGGGAATGTCCTCCACCTCCCACAGCCCCAGCTCCTCGCCCTGGTACACGTACGCTCCTCCGGGCAGCGCCAGCATCAGCACAGCGGCGGCGCGTGCCCGCCGGGTGCCGAGCTCCAGGTCGGTGGGGGGCGGGCCGCCGGGCAGGTTGGGCAGCTCCGCGGTCTCCTCGCGCCCGTAGCGTGTGACGTGCCGGACCACGTCGTGGTTGGACAGCACCCAGGTCGCCGGCGCGCCCACCGTGGCGTGCGAGGCGATGCTGCGGTCGATCACGGCGCGCAGCGCCCGCGGGTCCCAGGCGGCCTTCAGGTAGTCGAAGTTGAAGGCCGTGTGCAGTTCGTCGGGACGCAGGTAGTGCGGCAGCCGGTCGTGCCGGGCGTGCGCCTCGGCGACGAACGCCCGGTCGCCGTCGTAGGAGTCCGCGATGCGGCGCCAGGCGCGGTAGATGTCGTGCACGGCGTCCAGGTCCCAGAAGGGATGGCCCGGCTGCACGTCCGCGGGGGCGAAGACGGCCTCCTCGTCGATGCCGAGGTCGGGCAGCGCCGGGTCCTTGGTCAGACCGTGTGCGACGTCGATGCGGAAGCCGTCGACGCCGCGGTCGAACCAGAACCGCAGGATGTCCTCGAACTCGGCACGCACCTCGGCGCTGTCCCAGTTGAGGTCGGGCTGCTTGTGGTCGAACAGGTGCAGGTACCACTGGCCGGGTGAGCCGTCCGGCTCGGTGATCCGCGTCCAGGCGCGGCCGCCGAAGACGCTGCGCCAGTCGTTGGGCGGCTGCGCACCGTCCGGGCCCTTGCCGTCCCGGAAGACGTAGCGGTCGCGTGCCGCGGATCCGGGCGGTGCGGCCAGGGCCTCGGTGAACCAGGCGTGCTCGTCCGAGGAGTGGTTGGGGACGATGTCGAGGATGACCCGCAGGCCCAGCGCGTGGGCCTCGGCGAGCATCTCCTCCGCCTCGGCGAGCGTGCCGAAGGAGGGGTCTATGTCGCGGTAGTCGGCGACGTCGTAGCCGCCGTCGGCCATGGGCGACGGGTACCAGGGGTTGATCCACAGCGCGTCGACGCCCAGGTCCCGCAGGTACGGCAGCCGGGCGCGCAGCCCGGCGAGGTCGCCGATGCCGTCGCCGTCACCGTCGGCGAAACTGCGGATGTACACCTGGTAGATGACGGCCGTGCGCCACCACGGGGCCTGCGGGGTGTCCGGTGGTGTGGTGCTGGTCAAGAGGACTCCGTTTCAGCGGTGGTCGGTGCGTGTCGGTGGGGGTGCGGTTTACTTCTCCGCGCCGGCGGCGAGGCCGGCGACGATGCGGCGCTGGAAGACCACGACCATGATCACGAGCGGGACGGTGACGATGACGCCCGCCGCCATCTGACTGCCGAAGGGCGTGTCGAACCGGGTGGCCCCCGTGAACTTGGAGATGGCGACGGTGGCCGTCTGCAGCTCGGGCCTGTTCGTCATCGACAGGGCGATGAGGAACTCGTTCCACGCGGCGATGAAGGTGATGATCGCGGTGGTGAAGACGCCCGGAGCGGCGAGCGGCAGCATGATCTTGCGGAACGCCTGGCCGCGGGTGCAGCCGTCGATCATGGCGGCCTGTTCCAGGTCGCCCGGCAGCTGCCGGAAGAACACCGTCAGGTTCCACACGGCGAGCGGCAGGGCGAAGGACATGCTGGGCAGGATCATCGCCTGGTAGGTGTTGATCCAGCCGATGTCGGTGAACAGCCGCAGCAGCGGCACGACGATCGAGACGACCGGGAACATCGACATGGCGATGATCGTGCTGAGGATGGTCCGCTTGAAGCGGAACCTCAGCCGGGCCACCGCGTAGGCGGTGAAGATGGCCAGGACCAGTGCGCACAGCGTGGTGGTGCCCGCCACGATCAGGCTGTTGAGCAGGGCCCGGGCGAAGCCCTGGTCGGGCCCGAAGACGGCGGCGTAGTTCTCCAGCGACAGCGGCGTCGGCCACGGTGACATCTCGAAGATGTCGGAGGTGCGTCGCAGACTGGAGACGATCATCCAGTAGAACGGGGCGAGGCAGTAGAGGATGACGGCGCCCACGCCCAGGGTCAGCAGGACTTTCCGCGTCTGCCGTCCCTTCGGTGCCGCCGGCCGGGTGCTCACTGCGGTGGTCATGCGCTCACCGCCTCCTTCCTGCCGCGTCCTGCGAGTGACGCGAGCAGCCTCCGGCTGCGGGCCCTGCCGCCGCCCGCGTCGTCCTCCCCGCCGACCAGGTCGGCGCCGAGCAGCCGGATGAAGGCCAGCGCGATCAGGAAGACGTAGACGAAGAGCAGCACGGCGTAGGCGGAGGCCGGCCCGAAGTGGACGTTGGACGCCTCGGACTGCGCCAGCATGGACAGGGTTTCCACGGACTTCTTCTGGGCGCCGATGAGGATGTACGGCAGGTCGAACATCCGCAGCGCGTCAAGGGTGCGGAAGAGGACGGCGACCAGCAGCGCCGGCTTGACCAGCGGCAGTGTGACGCTGCGGAACCGGCGCCAGGCCCCGGCGCCGTCCACCCGGGCGGCCTCGTGCACCTCCTTCGGGATGAGCTGCAGCCCGGCCAGGGTGAGCAGTCCGACGAACGGCGCGGTCTTCCAGACCTCCGCGATGATCACGGCGAACTGCGCCTGGATGCCGTCCGCGGTCCACAGCGTGGTGCCGGGCAGCAGGGCGTTGGCGACGCCGTCGGTGTTGAAGACCCAGCGCCACAGCAGGGCGCTGACGGCCGTCGGGATGGCCCAGGGGATGAGGATGCTCGCCCGGAT
>DASSBO010000025.1:0-2574 GCA_035698655.1 Streptomyces sp. | reverse complement strand
AGCTACGCGCGCTACGGTATCCCGACGGTCAGCCTCTCTCGCGGCGAGCACATGGACTACCACCTGGTGACCGACGAGGTGCAGTACATCGACTACCCGGACCTGGCGAGGGCGGCGGCACTGGTCCAGGACTTTGCGCTGGCGCTGGCGAACGCGCCGAGTCGGCCGAAGCTCGACCGCGCGAAGCCAGCGGATCCCCATGCGCCGTGCAGGCAATAGCCAGAGGAGACCGAGCCATGAGCACCATGATCCCGACGCCGGAGCCGGCCGGCCCCGCGAGCGCGCCGGCCGCATCCAGACCGCGCGGCGTGCGGTTGCTTCCGTGGGCCGGCTGCGCCGTCATCGCCTTCCTCATGGCCGCCGGGGCGCTGTTCACGCCGCCGGCCGCCATCGCCCAGGCCAGCGGAGCGCCATCCTCTCCAGATCACGCATGGCCGCCGCCCGCCATCCGCCTGGCCCGGGAACTCTCCGCAGCAGCGCCGTCCGTCCGATGGGCCGCGGACGGACGGCTCATCCGCTCGGTGCGAAAGGGCGGCGGTGGCGGGGCCAGTGCAGGGGGTACCTGGGTGGGGCTGGACCCGCGCACGGGTAAGGAAGCCCCGTACACGCCCCCGGAGCTGCCGCCCGGATCGCGGCCGAGGGCGGTCCATCCCGGTCTCTTCTCCTACGTGCCGCCGGTGTTCGAGGCCGCTTCTGGAGATGGCGAGTGGTTCGCCGGCACCCACGGCGGCAACGTGTGGGTCCGCTCCATATCCGGTGACAGCCTGCGAGTCACTACCGACGGAACGCTGGAGGACGCATACGACGTTCAGGGCGCGAAGTGGTCGCCGGACGGACGGCTCCTGGCCGTGAAGCGGCTCGATCGGCGCGGCATCCCGACCATACCTGTCGTCGCCTGGAGCGCCCCCGGACAGCCCGTCACCCGCCACTTCTACAGCCGCGCCGGACAGAAGCTGGTTCGTTCCACGCTGTACGTGATCGATCGCGAGGGCGGGGAGCCCGTGAAGATCGATCTCGGCACGGGAGACGATCCGTACCTGAACATTGTAGGCTGGAGCCCGGATGGATCGCAGGTCTACGTCCTCCGCACGAGCCGCCTCATGAAGCGCCAGCGGCTCATGGCCGCCGATCCTCGGACGGGCCGCTCGCGGACCGTGCTGGAAGAGACCTCGCGCACCTACGTCCACGGTGCCTTCGACGGCGTCCCGTTCCTGCGCGGATACGATTTCGCCCTGGACCTTCTGCGTCCGTGCTGGCTCCTCTCCGACGGCCGGCGGTTCATCTGGTCCTCCTCGCGCGACGGCTGGAACCGGCTCTACCTCTACGCGCTGGATGGGACCCTCATCCGGACTCTCACGCCGCCCGGGTCCGGGGTCGAGCGCGTGACGGCGATCGACGAGGAGGGCGAGTGGGTCTACTACACGGCCCAGGTGGACAGCGCGCGCCCCTACGACGTCTCACTGGCGCGCGTCCGGCTCTCGGGAGGCCGGCCGCAGCGGCTCGTGACGGGGCCCACCTTACCGCTACTGCGTGGCATGGGGTTCGGCCCGTCCCACGACTTCTTCTGGGTCCGGCGCGGCGGCATCGACCAGCCGCCCACGATCGAGCTGCGCCGCGCGGACGGCCCCCTGGTCCGGACGCTGTGGTCGGGAGACTCGATCCTGCGGGCCGCGGGGTGGAAGGCCCCGGAGCAGGTGAAGGTGAAGGCGGCCGACGGGGAGACCGACCTGTACGGCCTCCTGTTCACGCCGCGGGACTTCGATCCCGGCCGGAAGTACCCGGTAATCGACGTGGTCTACCCCTTCGGCCTGAACGTCCCACGGACGATCTCCGCCGCCGGCCGCGACCAGGCGCTCGCGGACCTGGGCTTCGTGGTGATGGTGGTGGACGGGCGCGGAACGGACGGGCGGGGGACGGCCTTCACCGACGCGTTCTACGGCGAGTTCGGCCAGCACGAGGTGGGCGACCAAGTCGCCGCGCTCCGCCAGCTGGCGGCCGAGCGGCCCTACATGGACGTGGACCGGGTGGGCGTGATGGGAGACTCGTGGGGCGGCTACGAGACGCTCCGGGCGCTCGTGCTCGAGCCGGAGCTGTTCCGGGTGGGGGTGGCCGGCTCCCCGGCGGCGGACCCGCGCCGTTTCCGCGTCTCGGTCGAGTTCCTCATGGGCTGCCTGCCGAAGGACTGCCCGGAGGCCTACGACCGGGCCGCCGTGACGCCGCTGCTGGAGCGGCTCGAGGGGAAGCTCATGATCCTCCACGGCACGGCCGACCTTGACGTCCCGTTCGGCGAGACCATGGAGCTGGTCTCGAAGCTCCGCGAGGCCGGGAAGCCGTACACACTGGTGATCTTCCCCGGGCAGGGCCACGACATCAGCTGGCGCCCCGAGCGACCTTACTGGTGGAAGCGCGTGACCGAGTTCCTGAAGCAGAACCTCGGCGGACCGGAGCCGCTGGATGCACGGGAGGCCAGCCGATGAGCGAGGACGAGCGGGACACGAAGGCGAGTCGAGGCGCCGAATCGGGAGCCGGCGCAGGAAAGGTCACCCGTCGAGCGCTGCTGGCGGGCGCCGGCGC
>DASSBO010000024.1:0-4748 GCA_035698655.1 Streptomyces sp. | reverse complement strand
AGGCCGCCGTCCTCTCAGGCGGCGGGGAGGTGGGCCTCGACGGCCGTGACGAGGGCGGGGGCGTCCGGCTCCGTCTGCGGGGAGAAGCGGGCCGCCACGTGGCCGTCGGGGGCGATGAGGAACTTCTCGAAGTTCCAGCGGATGTCGCCGGTGTGGCCCTCGGCGTCCGGCGTGGTGACGAGCTGTTCGTACAGCGGGTGCCGGCCCTCGCCGTTGACTTCGGTCTTCTCGGTCATCGGGAACGTCACGCCGTAGGTCGCCGAGCAGAACTCCGCGATCTCCTCGGACGTGCCGGGCTCCTGGCCCATGAACTGGTTGCAGGGCACGCCGAGCACGGTGAAGCCGCGCGCCGCGTACTGCTCGTGCAGCTTCTCCAGTCCCGCGTACTGCGGCGTCAGGCCGCACTTGGAGGCGACGTTGACGATGAGCACGGCCTTGCCGCGGTACTGCGCCAGGTCCGCGGGGCCGCCCTGGAGGGCGCCGATCTCGACATCGTGAACAGACATGCTCCGGATGGTACCGAGCCGCTCCCGGTCGCCCCGGCGGGTCAGGGCCGCGACAATTCGATGTGCGTGAACATCAGCAGCGGCCTGGCCGCCACACGGACGGTCCGGCCGGTCCCGGACCAGCCTGCCGCCTTCGCGGCGGCGCGCAACGGCTCGTAGGCGGCACCCCTGACGTTGTACAGCAGCACTCTTCCCGAGGGGCGGGTGACCCGCAGGACCTCGGTGACGGCGTCGCCGAGCGGCTGCCAGTGCTGGAAGCTCATCGTGGAGACCACGACGTCGAACGACTCGTCGGGGTAGGGCAGCCGTTCCGCGCCGGCACGGGCGAACTCCACGCGCGCACGCAGTTGCGGGCCGGTGCGCTCCTGGGCGTAACGGATCATCTGCGCGCTGGGGTCCACACCGCGGACCGTCAGGTCGCCGCGGCGGCGGGCGGTCATCCTGGCCAGCGTCCCGGGGCCGCACCCGACGTCCAGCACGCTGCCGCCCTCCGGCGCCGCCTTGCACGCCAGCCGGGACGCCTGCCGGTGCAACCCCCGGAAGAACGTGCCGAGCCGCCGGTCGTAACGGCGCGCGTCGCCGTACAGCGGTCGTTGCGCCTCCACAGGCGGTCCCTTCGTCGGTGTCACGTCCTCGGCGGGAAACGGCAGTCTAAGGGCGGTTGGTCCGCACTGCCCTACCGATTACCGGACGCGCGGGCCCCGTGAACGACCGGATTTCGAAATTCAACGCGCGTCAACCATCTGGCAGCCAGTGACATGACAGGGACAAGCGTGGCAACGTGCCCTGCACGCGCCACGCCAGGCACGCGGTGCCGGCAGCCGGCGTGGGACCGAGGCGGGCGTGGGGTGCCCCACCGCTCCCGTCCGCATCGGTCTCGCCCTCGCCGAACCGGCACCGGTCCCCCCACGACGATGCGGAGCCTCATCGTGATCCGAACCCTCAAGCGCCGCACCCTGACGGTCGCCACCGCGACCGCGCTGACCGCCACCCTGGTCGGCTTCACCGCGGCCGACGCCACGACGACCGACACGCTCGCCGCGCCGGACATCCCGGTCTCGGCCGTCCAGCAGGACCTGAAGGACCTGCAGCAGATAGCCGAGGACAACGGCGGCAACCGGGCCGTCGGACACCCCGGCCACAAGGCGTCCATCGACTACGTCAAGGACAAGCTGGACGCCGCCGGGTTCACGACGGCCGTGCAGGAGTTCAGCACCAGGCGCGGCACCGCCTACAACCTGGTCGCCGACTGGCCGGGCGGCGACACGGGGGACGTGCTGATGGCGGGCGCCCACATCGACTCCGTCGCGGCCGGACCCGGCATCAACGACAACGGTTCCGGGACCGCCGGCCTCCTCGAGACGGCGCTGGCCGTCGCCGACTCCGGCTACCAGCCGGACCGGCACCTGCGCTTCGCCTGGTTCGGCGCGGAGGAGCTCGGGCTGCTCGGCTCGAAGCACTACGTGCAGAGCCTGTCCGGCTCCGAGCAGCAGGCCATCGGCGGCTATCTCAACTTCGACATGATCGCCTCGCCCAACATCGGCTACTTCGTCTACGACGACGACCCCACGATCGAGTCGGCGTTCAAGGACTACTACGCCGCGCACGACCTGACCACGGCCCCCGCCGTCGAGGCCCGCGGCCGCAGCGACCACGCCGCGTTCCGACACGCCGGCATCCCGACCGGCGGCATCTTCTCCGGTGCGGAGAACACCAAGACGCAGGAGCAGGCCGCCGACTGGGGCGGCACGGCGGGCAAGGCGTTCGACGCCTGCTACCACTCGGCCTGTGACGACCTGTCCAACATCAACGCCGACGCGCTGGACCTGAATTCGGACGCGATCGCCACCGTCGTCTGGAAGCTCAGCTCCTGACGGGCCGACACGTCGCACATGCCGCGAGAGGCGGCCGCCCCGGGGGGGGGGCGGCCGCCTCTCGCCGTACAGACGGCCGAAAGTCGACGGTGTGCGACCTTGCCAGTACCGGTCGGTAGTTTTAACCTGACTCGTCAGTAAGTAACTGCGGAGTAGCCAGGATGAACCCGGCCGACTCCCCGCAGACCGCACGTGCACAGCACCTCATCCCCCCACCTCTCAACCGACCGGCGCCGCACGGCGCCCAACGAGGGGACACCGCACATGAAGGATGCGCACGGCAGACCCACCACCACCGGACGCGTCAGCTGGCGGCGCTTCGCCGCACTGGCCGTACCCGGCTTCACCGCGACCGCCGCACTCGCGGTCGCGCTCGCCAACGGGGCGCTGGCCGCGTCGTTCGCCGTCTCCGGCCAGCAGTTCAAGGTCTCGGCGTCCAGCCTGGACGGCGACGGCTTCGTCCAGTACGGCAGCATCGACGGCAACGCGCGCGGCGAGCTGCTGCCCGTCGCCGTGACGGCCATCAAGTCGGCCGAGCTGCACGACCTGTGCCAGTCCGTCGTCACGACGCTGCCGATGATCGGCGACATCTCGCTCAACCTGACGGCCGGCGGGGGCGACAAGCCCGTCGAGGCCACCAACCTGTTCGTCGACGCCACCCAGCTGTCCGGCGACGCCACGTTCCACCAGATCGAGATCGGCCGCGACGCCTCCACCCTGGACAAGGGACCGGCCAAGGCGCGCGGCATGCAGGACCTGTTCGGCCAACAGGCCGACGACGTCCACATCGAGAACCTGCACCAGACGGCCTGGGCCACCAACGCCGGCACCTTCACGCTCTCCGGACTGAGCATGCACGTGTCCAAGGGCAAGAAGGAATGCTTCTGATCCGGCGGGGACGGCTCCGGTGGCGCGCCTGGCGCCGGAGCCGGCCCTTCTGGGGCGGCCTGGCCACCGTCGTCGCCGGAGCGGAGATCTGCGCCATCCCGCTCGCGCCGCTGAAGATCATGCTGCACCAGGGCATCGCGGGGATCCCGTCCGTCCTGCTCGGCCTGATCATGATCGTCCTGGGCCTCAGCGCCTGGTTCGCCCCGCACTACAGCGGGCTGGCCGGCGTCGTGACCGTGCTGCTCGCCGCCGCGGCACTGGTCATCTCCAACCTGGGCGGCTTCCTGTTCGGCACGCTCATCGGCGTGACCGGCGGCGCGCTGATCTTCGGATGGCGGCCCCGCCCCGCACCGGTGGACGAGCCCGCACCACCCGCACGACCGGCACCACCCCCACATCCCGCACGAGAACGAGAAGGAGAACACCCCACATGAACGCTCTCCGCTCGACCCGATCCCTGTGCGCCGCCGGCGCCGGCCTCGCCGCCGTCGCCGCGCTGAGCCTCGCCGGCGCCGCGACGGCCACGGCCCAGCCGGCCCTGGACGCCGCCTCCACCACGGTCACCCCGGCCGGCGACGCCTTCACCGCGACCCTCGACGGCTCGGCGACGTTCACCGTCGGCTCGGTGACCGTCACCTGCGATGCGTCCACCACCTCCGGACAGGTCCCGGCCGCCCCCGGCAACCACAACGACGCCGGGCCGGTCAGCTCCGCCGTCGCGGCCCCCAGCTACGACGACTGCACGACCAGCATGTGGGGCGTCTCCGCCACGGTCACCACCAGCGGCGACTGGGCCATCGCCGTGCAGAACGGCGCCCCCGACACCGGCACGCTGACCATTCCCGCCGGCGGCGTCGTCGTCCAGACCAGCGGCCTGGCCAACTGCACCGCGACCGCCGCCCCCGACGGGCCCGCGACCGTCACCGGCACCTGGACGAACGGCGCGCCCTCCACGCTCGCCTTCGACGGCGCGTCGGTGCCCGTCGACGTCGTGGGCGGCTTCGGCTGCCCCACCAGCGAGGACACCTCGCAGTTCGGCGCGACGTACCAGGTGGCCGACACGACGAACCCGGCCGCGCAGATCACCGTCGCCGAGTGACCGTCTGACACACCGCTCGGGGTACGGGGCCGGCCACGCATCCGGTGTGGCCGGCCCCGTACCGAGGTACCGGGAGGAGGCACGGACGCAACCGCACGAGGAGGCCCCGTGATCGCTCTGCAAGCCATCGGCATGACGCTCGGCATCGTCGTCTGCGTGGTCGGCGCCCTGTTCTACTTCATCGGCGGCCCCACCTTCCGCCGCGACCGCCACCCCCGCAAGTGACCGGCCAGCACCCCCGCGACGGCCACCTCCGTGCCGACGAGCTGCGCCGCCGAGTGGCGTCACGTGGACGCCCGGCGCCAGCCAGCTGACGTCCAGGACGGGCGTCGGACAAGAGACCGAAATCGGCTCAGCGTTTTGTCACACGACCGGATCGCC
>DASSBO010000023.1:0-5950 GCA_035698655.1 Streptomyces sp. | reverse complement strand
GGAGAGCTGCGGCGTCGCGCTGCGGGTGGACGGGCCGAGGGCACGTTTCGAAGGTAGCGTCGTCCGCCCGCAGGGCGGGCGGGATGGCGTCAGGCGCGGGCAGCTGCAAGGCGGAGGGGCGAAAGCGCAGCGGGCTGCGCTGAGGCCCGACAACGCAGCAGATGCGCGCGCATGGCGCCATCCCGCAGACGGGACCTTCGAAACGCGCCCTGGGACGTGGGTGGCGGCGTGGCGGCCGGACGGGCGGGTGCTGCAGCACATCGCGGCGCCGCACGGCTGGTTCGCGGGCGCGGGGCTGTGGACGGCGGAGGGCGAACTGCGGCTCCCGTGCGCGGACGTGCGCACGCCGTGCGCGCTCGCCCGCATCCGCCCGGGCATAGCCCCCGCTTCGAGGACACCCGCGCCGCGGGTCGCCCGGGCCGCGCTGCCGGCTGCCGCCGAGGACCGACGGGCCGGGCCGGCACCCGCCGCGTGCCTGCGCCCGGTCCCGCTCCAGCAGGCGCCGATGGCCCGGGCACGGTGAACCGGCGCCCGCGCGACCTGGCATGATGAGTAAGCGCCGGAGGCGGTGTGCGCGTTTGCGCCGGGGGGATCGGGGAACGGACCCACGGCGGGCGGGACTTCACCGCACCGCAGTACCGATCACACCCACACAGCCACTCACGGAGTTCCACCGCATGTCGGACGCCGTTTCCGAAACGTCCCAGCAGCACAGTGCCCCCGACGGGGGCCACGGCAAGCACCGCGGGGCGGCCTCCTCGTCCGAGGAGCCGCGGACGCAGCAGACCGCCGGCCCGGGCAGACACCGCCGCCCGGGTGGCGGTGCGGAGGAGGAGGCGGCTGCCTGACCTCGCGTCAGCCGGCCTCCGCCGCGGCCAGGGTGACCAGCCCGTCGGACAGCGCGAGCGCGTCGCCGCGTTCGCGGACGACGGCCCGCACCCGTACGCCGTCCTCTTCCCGCCACATCTCGATCCGCAGCGTTTCGCCGGGGTACACGACCCCGGCGAAACGTGCGTCGAAGCCCGTCACGCGCTCCGCCGGGCCGGCCGACGCCGCGTCGACGACGGCCTTCAGCACGATGCCGTAGGTGCACAGCCCGTGCAGGATGGGCCGCTCGAAGCCCGCGCGCCGGGCGAAGCCGGGGTCCGCGTGCATCGGGTTGTCGTCGCCGGAGAGCCGGTACAGCAGCGCCTGGTCCTCCCGGACACCCCGCTGCAGCACCACGTCCGGCTCCCGATCCGGGGCGGGACACCGGGCGGCCGGGCCGCGCTCACCGCCGAATCCTCCTTCCCCGCGCACGAAGAAGCGGGCGTCGCTGCGCCACAGCGGCCCGTCGCCGTCCGCGGCCTCCGACCGCAGCACGAGCAGCGCCGCCGCCCCCTTGTCCCACACGGCGTGCACGGACTGCCGCAGCGTCGCCTCTCCGGCGACCGGCAGCGGCCGGTGCACGGTGAGTGCGTGCCCGCCGTGCAGCACCGCCGGCAGGTCGAGGTCGAGGCCGGGCAGCGTCAGGGCGTCGATCACGCTGACGCCGCCGGCGACGGTGGCGAACGAGGGCAGTACGTGCAGCGAACGCTCCAGCGTGTACCGCAGTTCGCCGGGGTCGGTCGCCGGCGTCCCGGCGCCGATTCCCAGGTGGTAGAGCCGGACTTCGCGGTCCGTCCAGCCGATCCGCCGCACGCGCGGCGGCGCGTTCACGGCCTCGGTCACATCGATGGGCATGGGCCAATGTGACATCTGTCCTGGTCAGGTCACAACATCCGCCTCTGCCGCCGGGTGCCGCCCGCTCCGTAACTTCGTGGGCATGACGACGACCTCCTCGGCACCGCCCCCGGCGGTGGCCTTCTCCGGTGCGGTGCTGCGTTACGGCGCGGTCCACGCCGTCGACCACATCGACCTGGACATCCGCCGCGGCGAGACCGTGGCGCTGCTCGGCCGGAACGGCGCCGGCAAGTCCAGCACGCTCAACCTGCTCCTCGGCCTGGCGCCGCCCTCCGAGGGATCGGTGCGGCTGTTCGGCGACGGTCCCGAACTCGCCGTCCGCAGCGGCCGGGTCGGCGCGATGCTGCAGGACGGTCAGCCGCTCACCCGGGTCACGGTGCGCGAACTGGTGTCGTTCGTGGCCGGCTGCTACCCGGAGCCGATGCCCGTCGCCGAGGCGCTGGCCCTGGCCGGTCTGACGGACTTCGCGCACCGCCGGGTGGACCGGCTCTCCGGCGGCCAGGCGCAGCGGGTGCGGTTCGCCGTCGCGATCGCCGGGGCGCCCGAACTGCTGGTGCTGGACGAGCCGACGGCCGCCCTGGACGTGGAGGCCCGGCGGGTGTTCTGGCAGTCCATGCGGTCCTACGCGCGCCGCGGCCACACCGTGCTGTTCTCCACCCACTACCTGGAGGAGGCCGACGCCAACGCCGACCGGATCGTGGTGCTGGACACCGGGCGGGTCGTCGCCGACGGCAGCGGCGCCGAGGTCAAGCGCACGGTGGGCGGCGCGGTGGTCTCCTTCGACCTGGCGGGACGGCCCGCCGACGGCCTGGAGCTGCTGCCGGGCGTGACGTCCGCCGAGGTGCGGGAGGGCCGTGCGGTGCTGCGCTGCGCGGACTCCGACGCGACCGTGCTCGCACTCGCCGGGCAGGGCATGGTGCGGGGCCTGGAGGTCGCCCCGGCCAGCCTCGAGGACGCCTTCCTCTCGCTGACCTCCTCCGACCGATCTCCCACGAAGGCCGAGGAGGCCGTCTGATGTTCGCCTACGTGCTGCTCGAGGTGCGCCGTGCCCTGCGGGAGACCGGCTACCTGATCTTCGGCATCGGTATGCCGCTGATGATGTACGTGCTCTTCACCAATCTGAACACCGGACAGGACTCGGGCTCCGAGAAGTGGGCGGTGCTGTCCATGGTGGGCCTGGCCGCCTACGGCGGCCTCGGCTCGGCGGTGTCCGTGGGCACCGGCGTCTCCGACGACAAGTCGCGTGGCTGGCTGCGTCAGCTGCGCGTCACCCCGCTCAGCCCGACGCGGGTCGTGGTGGCCAGGGCGCTGACCGGCACGGTCACGGTGCTGCCGGCGATCGGGGCGGTGCTGGCTGCCGGCGCGCTGGTCAACGACGTGCGGCTGGAGATGTGGCAGTGGGTCGCGCTGCCCGTCGTGCTGTGGCTGGGCACCCTGCCCTTCACGCTGCTGGGCATCGGCAACGGCTACCAGCTCAGCTCGCAGACGACAGGCGTGGTCAACATGGCGTGCATGATCGGCTTGTCGGTGCTCGGCGGCCTGTGGTTCCCCATCCAGGCGTTCCCGTCCTGGCTGCAGTCCATCTCCCTGTGGACCCCTTCGCACGCCTTCGCCCAGCTCGGCTGGGCCGTCACCGGCGGCGGCGCACCCGACGCCTCGACGATCGGGCTGGTCGCCGGCTGGTTCGCGGTGTTCTGCTGCTACGCCGTGTACGCCTACCGCCGCTCGGCCCGGAGGGTGTGAGATGACCCTCGTGAACGGCATGACCAAGCAGCAGCGGCGCTGGCTGGACGGCGAGATCGAGCACCTCAAGGGCCCGAACGGTTTCACCTTCCTGCCGTGGCTGCTGATGGGCATCGGCGCCCTGTCGCACCTGGTGCAGGGCAAGGCCGGCAACCCGTGGCTGGCCGGGGCCGGCATCCTGGCGTTCAACTCGCTCTACATCGGCGTGGTCTTCTCCGCCTTCCGGCCGGTGCACCGGCCGGCGTGGGGCCCGTACGTCCAGCTCGGCCTGCTGGGGGCGGTGACGTACGCGCTGGGCATCGGCTACGGCGGCAGCTGGCTGCTGTTCTTCCCGCTGTTCGCCATCGCTGCGGGCACCCTGCTGCGCGGCCGGGGCATCGGGATCTTCACCCTTCTCGCCGCGGGTTCGGCCGGCTGGATCGCGAGCGTGCGCGGCGACGGCCCGTGGGACGGGGTCTCCATCGGTTACGGCACGATGCTCTCCGGCCTGGTCACGGCCGCCCTGCTGAGCCTGGTCGAAGCGGTGCGGATGCTGCGCGAGACCCGGCAGGAGCTGGCGCGCACAGCCGTGGAGAAGGAGCGGCTGCGGTTCTCCCGTGACCTGCACGACCTGCTCGGGCACACCCTGTCGGTCGTGGTCGTCAAGGCGGAGGCGGTGCGCCGGGTGCTGCCGCACGACGTCGAGGCGGCGAGGGGCCAGGCAGCCGACATCGAGGCCGTCGGGCGGCAGGCGCTCACCGAGATCCGCGAAGCGGTGACCGGCTATCGGGAGGGCAGTCTGCGCAGTGAGCTGGACAGCGCCACCTCGCTCCTGGACGCCTCCGGCATCGAGGCCGTCGTCCGGCGGGAGGGCCCGCCGCTGCCGCCGCAGGCCGAGGCGCTGCTGAGCTGGGTCGTGCGCGAGGCGGCGACGAACGCGGTGCGGCACAGCCGGGCGTCGCGCTGCGAGATCGCGGTGCGCAACGCGGACGGCCGGGTCCGGCTGACCGTCACCGACGACGGCCGCGGGCCCGTAGGCTCCTCGGCGGACGACCCGGACGGCACCGGCCGGGCGGGTGGCACCGGCGGCACCGGTCTGCGCGGGCTCGCCGAGCGGCTGGCCGCGGCCGGAGGCCGGCTGGACCACGGACAGGACGGCGGCCGGGGCTTCCGCCTCGTCGCGGAGCTCCCGGTGGAAGCGGAGGAGACGGCGCGGTGATCAAGGTCCTGCTCGCGGAGGACCAGGGCATGATGCGAGGCGCGCTGGCGCTGCTGCTCAACCTGGAGGAGGACATCGAGGTCGTCGCGCAGCTCGCGGACGGCGACGCGATCGTCGGCACCGCCGTCGAGAAGCAGCCCGACGTGGCGGTGCTCGACATCGAGCTGCCGGGCCGAGGCGGCCTGGAGGCGGCGGCGGAGCTGCGGGAGAGGCTGCCGGCCTGCCGGGTGCTGATCGTCACGACGTTCGGCCGTCCGGGTTATCTGCGCCGGGCCATGGAAGCCGGCGCCTCCGGGTTCCTGGTCAAGGACGGGCCGGTGGAGGAGCTGGCGGCGGCCATCCGGCGGGTGCTGGCCGGCGAGCGGGTCATCGACCCGGCGCTGGCCGCCGCCGCACTGAGCGCCGGGCCGAACCCGCTGACGCGGCGCGAGCAGGACGTGCTGGCCGCGGCGGTCGACGGCGCGATGGTCAGCGACATCGCCCGCAAGCTGCACCTGTCCCCCGCCACGGTCCGCAACTACCTGTCGTCGGCCATCGGCAAGACCCAGACCCGCAACCGCATGGAGGCGGTGCGGGCGGCACGCCGCAACGGCTGGCTCTAGACCTCCTTGCCGAGGGGCCGGTCGCAGAACGTCCGGCTTTCGCAACCCTCCGACGGGGAACCCCGTCTATCGGAACCGGGACGACGCCGCCGGGCGTTGTCCGGGAGGACCGGCGCTTCCGGCGAGGAGGAGACGACATGAGCGAATGGCGGACCGCGGCTTTCGGTGCCGAGCCGGCAGGTGAACGGCTGGCGCGCATCCAGCGCTCGCCGCACTACGACACCGAGGCGGGCGCGTTCCGCAACCCGGTTCCCGCCTCGACGGGTCCCAGGCCGACCGGTGGCCGCACGGCGATGATCCGCGCTCTGCTCAGCGGCCGGGCCGCCCGCCGTCCCCCGGCTCCCGTGCCGGTGCGGACCCCGGACCTGGGGCGGCCGCCCGCGTCGGGCCTGCGTCTGACCTGGATGGGGCACTCCTCGGTGCTCGCCGAGATCGACGGACGGCGGGTGCTGTTCGACCCGGTCTGGGGTGAGCGCTGCTCGCCGTTCACGTTCATCGGCCCGCGCCGGCTGCATCCGGTGCCCCTGCCGCTGGCGGAGCTCGGCGACGTCGACGTGGTCGTCATCTCGCACGACCACTACGACCACCTGGACCTGCCCACCATCAAGGCGCTGGCCGGCACGGACACGCTGTTCGCCGTGCCGCTCGGCGTGGGCGCCCACCTCGAACACTGGGGCGTCTCACC
>DASSBO010000022.1:0-3555 GCA_035698655.1 Streptomyces sp. | reverse complement strand
CCATGGGTTGAACGGAGGAGCTGGGCTCAGCTGCTATTTGTCATCGATTCTTGAGGACACTCAGTGGGTCTGGGTGACCTTCGCCAGCGCGCGCGGGGCGTCGGGGTCCTGGCCGCGGGCGAGGGTGACCTCGTAGGCGAGCAGCTGCAGCGGCAGGATCTCCAGGATCGGCTGCAGCTCCTCGGGCAGCGAGTCCGTGGGCAGCACGAAGCCGGCCGAGGCCGCCTCCACCTGCGCGCGCGGCCCGATGACGACCAGGTCCGCCCCGCGGTCGCGCAGCCGGTCCAGCACCGGCTGGAGCGCCTCGCCGCCGCGCCCACCGGTGACGACCGCGATGACCGGGGAGATGTTGTCGACCATGGCCAGCGGGCCGTGCAGCAGGTCCGCACCGGAGTAGGACAGGGCGGGGATGTAGCTGGTCTCCATCAGCTTCAGCGCCGCCTCCTTGGCCGTCGGGTAGCCGTAGCCGCGGGAGGTGATGACCATCCGCTCGGCGAAGCGGTAGCGCGCCGCCAGCGCACGCACCTCCTCGCCCCGGGCGAGGACGCCGGCGGCCAGCTCCGGGAGGGCCTTGGCGCGGCCGACGCCGTCACCGCCGCGCATGCCCTCCACGAACAGGTACAGCGCGAGCAGCTCGGCCGTGTAGGTCTTGGTCGCCGGCAGCGCCTCCTCGGCCCCGGCCATCACGTCGATGTGGAACTCGCTGACCTCCGCCAGCGGCGAGTCGGGGTTGTTGGTGACGGCGAGGGTGATGGCGCCGGCCTCGCGTGCCGCACGGGTCGAGGCGACCAGGTCGGGCGAGCCGCCCGACTGGCTGACGGTGATGACGAGGCAGTCGGTCAGCTCGGGCTTCGCCTCGTAGGCGGTGGTGGTCGACATGGAGGTGAGCCCGCAGGGCTTGCCCAGCATGATCTCCAGCAGGTACTTGGCGTACAGCGCCGCGTTGTCGGAGGTGCCGCGGGCGGTGAGCAGCACGAAGCGCGGTGCCCGCGCCGCGACGGCCTCGGCGGTGCGGCGGATGGCCGGTGCGCCCTCCTCGAGGAGACGGCGGAGCACGGCGGGCTGCTCGGCCATCTCGCCGGACATCAGCCGGCCCGGCGCGTGCAGCTCCTCGGAGGGTGGCGTGGCGGTCATGCTGGGGGCCTCCAGGTGACGGGGTGGGCGGTCCTGGCCGGTGCCGCGCGGTACTTCACCGGCGGCCGGCGACGACTTCGGCGGCGGCGCGTCCGCAGACGCGGGCGGCGCCGTGGGTGGCGATGTGCAGCGACCCGGCGGGCGGCGAGCCCGGCACCCCCATCTCCACGACGACGGTGTCGGGGCGGGCGGCGAGCAGCGCGTCCAGGGCCTGGGCCATCCACGGGTGCCGGTGGGCGTCACGCACGACGGCGACGATCCTACGGTCCCCGGCCCGGCGCAGCACCTGTGCGAGCGGCGGCCGGCCGCCGCGGCCGGCCGTGTCGTCGAACGTGTCGCGTCCGAAGGTGGCAGTCGTGGTGCCGGGCAGCAGCCGTTCGGTCTCGGCGGCCACGCCCCAGGGGGTCTCGTCGCCGACGGCGATGTTGGCGACCGGGGTGAAGGCGGCGACGAACGGCGGCTCGGTGAGCGGTGTGAAGTCCTCGGCGCCGTGGACGCGCAGCGCGCGGCGGGCGGCGTCCAGGCCGATCTCCGGCCGCTCCTCGACCGTGCCGCCCTGCCCGGCGCCGCGGCGCTGTTCGCCGGTCCAGCGGGCGAGGGCGCGTACCCGTGCGGCGGCGTCGGCGAGCCGGCCGGCGGGCAGTTCGCCCGCGTGCACGGCGGCGACGACGGCGTCGCGCAGCCGCAGCACCGTCTCCTCGTCGGCGAGTCCGCCGCCGACGCAGATGGCGTCCGCGCCGGCGGCCAGCGCCAGCACGCTGCCGCGTTCGAGTCCGTAGACGGCGGAGATGGCGCGCATCTCCATGCCGTCGGTGACGATGAGGCCCTCGTGGCCCAGTCCGCCGGCCTCGCGGGGTGCGCGCAGCAGGCCGCCGAGCGCGGCGGGGCTGAGCGTGCCGGGCAGTGCCGGGTCCAGGGCGGGCAGCAGGATGTGGGCGCTCATCACGCAGCGGGCGCCGGCTTCGACGGCGGCGCGGAAGGGCACCAGTTCGCGGTCGCGCAGGGTGGCCAGGTCGGCGTCGATGCGCGGCAGGGACAGGTGGGAGTCGACGGCGGTGTCACCGTGTCCGGGGAAGTGCTTGACGCAGGCGGCGACGCCCGCGGACTGCAGACCCCGCACGTAGGCGACGGTGTGCCGGGCGACGAGTTCGGGGTCGGCGCCGAAGGAGCGCACACCGATGACGGGGTTGTCCGGGTTGGAGTTGACGTCGGCGGACGGCGCCCAGTTGAGGGTGACGCCGCAGTCGGCCAGTCGGCGGCCCAGCTCGCGGGCCACGGTGTGGGTCAGCTCCGGGTCGTCGACCGTGCCCAGGGCGAGGTTGCCGGGGAAGGAGGACCCGGTACGGGCCTCCAGCCGGGTGACGTCGCCGCCTTCCTCGTCGATGGCCACGAGCACGTCGGGGCTGACTTCACGAAGCCTGGCGGTGAGCGCGGCGAGTTGTTCCGCGGTCTCGACGTTGCGGCCGAAGATGCCCACACCACCCAGCCCCTCCTCCAGGCGGCGCAGCACCCAGTCGGGTGGCGTGGTGCCGGTGAATCCGGGCTGAAGCACGGTGAGTGCGTCACGAGTGACGGTGGCGGTCTCGTCGGCGAGAGTCGTCATGGGGTGGTGTGTCATCCCTTCACCGCGCCGGCGCTGAGCCCGCCGACGGCGCGTCGCTGGAGGAAGAGGAAGAGGATCAGCACGGGGACCGCGAAGAGCGAGGAGGCGGCCATGGTCGCTCCCCAGTCCGTGCCGAACGCCGTCTGGAACTGGGTCAGCCACAGCGGCAGCGTGTACGCCTCGGCGTCCTTGTTGAGCACGAGCACCATGGCGAACTCGTTCCACGCGGTGATGAAACCGAACAGGGACGTGGACATCAGGCCCGGGGCGAGCAGCGGGAAGATCACGCGGAAGAAGGCCTGGGTACGACTGCAGCCGTCGATCATCGCCGCCTCCTCGAGCTCGGGCGGGACGGCGGCGATGAAGCCGCGCAGCGTCCAGATCGTGAAAGGCAGGACCATCACGAAGTAGACCAGGGTGAGGAAGCCGATGCTGTTGAGCATGTCGGCGTCCCTGGCGATCAGGTACATCACGATCACCATGACCTCCCAGGGCGCCATCTGGGCGGCCATCACGACCAGCAACATGCTCTTGCGGCCGCGGAAACGCATCCGGACCAGCGCGAAGGCCGCCGCCAACGCCACCACCAGCGCCAGCAGCACGGCACCGATCGTCGCGGTGAGGCTGTTGCGCAGGTACGTCCAGAACAGGTCGACGCCGGCGGCGGTGGTGTAGTGGTCGAAGGTGGGGGCGAAGAGGAACGTCGGGTCCTTGGTGAGGACCTTGGTGGCCGGCTTGAAGGATGTGGAGAACATCCAGTAGACGGGGAAGACGAACAGCAGCGCCAGCACGAGGGCGACGATGTTCGGCCAGATGCG
>DASSBO010000021.1:0-2138 GCA_035698655.1 Streptomyces sp. | reverse complement strand
ATGGTCACCATGCTGCGGCAGGGCGGTGGATCTTGCTAGGCCATGCAGAACCGGTGCTGGACGACCGGGTAGCCCGCGCGGGCGAAGTGGGCCGCCATCGGGGTGTTGCCCACGTCGGTCGCCGCCGCGATCTTCTGCGCGCCCTCCTCGACCAACTGGTGGGTGCACTCGACCAGCAGGTCGTAGGCGTAGCCGTGCCCGCGCTGCTCGGGGACGACGCCGATGAAGCCGACGACCGGGGCCGACATGTTGCGGCCGGGGATCTGCAGCCCCACCAGCTCGCCCTGGGGCGTGTACGCCAGGCGCCACCACTCGCGCGGCGAGGGCATCCAGCCGAAGAACTCCATCTCCTCCTCGGCCGCCTGCTCGACGCCGCCCTCGGCGATCGCCTTCTGCGCGTGCCCGTCGAGGGTGACGCTGTGGACGCGTCGCAGCACCTGCCGGATCACCTCGTCGTCCGGTTCGGGCCGGAAGAGCAGCCGTGCCGGGCGCTCCGGCAGCGGGCAGTCGGTCGTCCACTCATAGCGGTAGCGCTCCATCAGGGGCCGGTAGCCGGCCTCCTGCGCGGCGTCGATGCGGGCCTCGGCCGCCGCACGGGTTGCTGGCTGCTCGCGCCAGCCGGGCGGCAGCAGCATCTCGTACTCGGCGTGCAGCGGCACCTCGCGCAACAGCCGCACGGCGGCCTCCCGCTCGCCGGGCGCGAAGTCGAACCAGTCGAGGGCGATGGGCTGCTCGTCGTCCGGTTCGGGCCGGAAGACCAGCCGCGCCGGGCGTTCCGGCAGCGGGCAGCCGGTCGTCCACTCATAGCGGTAGCGCTCCATCAGGGGCCGGTAGCCGGCCTCCTGAGCGGCGTCGATGCGGGCCTCGGCCGCCGCCCGTGCCGCCGGCTGTTCGCGCCAGCCGGGTGGCAGCAGCATCTCGTACTCGGCGTGCAGCGGCACCTCGCGCAGCAGCCGAACGGCGGCCTCCCGCTCGCCGGGCGCGAAGTCGAACCAGTCGAGGGCGAGGGGCTTCTCGTCGGCCGGGCCGCCCCAGAACGCGGCACGGGCGACGACCTTTCCGTCGCGCAGCGCCACCCAGGACCACTCGGGCCGGTACTCGCCGCCTGCGGCGACGGTCTCGTACGGGCGCCCGAGCAGGGCGCGGCCGACGAGACCCGGGTCGGACAGCGAGGTGAACGTCTCGCGGGCCTCGTCCTCGACGAGGGCGCGGATGACCAGATCGGTCACGATGATTCCTTCCGGAAGCGTGGTGCGCTCCCGGTCAGGAAGAGGACGCCCGGCGGACGGGGCGGGAGCGCGCAGTGGTGATGCGGAACATCGCTCTCGCCTCCTTCCCTCGGCTCACGGGCGTGACCGCACGCTAGCCCGCGCCGGCCCGGGCGTCCAACGGGTTTTCCGGCGCCGGCCTCAGGCCTGGTGCAGGCCGCGCCCGGCCAGCGTCAGGAACGCCTCGCCGACGGCCTCCGACAGCGTCGGATGCGGGTGCACGTGCTGCGCGACGTCCTCCGGTGCCGCGTCCCAGCCGACGACGAGCTGGCTCTCGGCGACCATCTCCGACACGTGCGGCCCGACCAGGTGCACGCCCAGCACCCGCCCGTCGCCGCCGCGTTCGGCGACCACCTTCACCATCCCGCCGCGCCCGTGCACCATGCCCTTGGCCACGGCGGTCAGCGGCATCGTGTTCACCGCCACGTCGTCGATGCCGGCTCCGCGCTCGCGGGCCGCCGCCTCGGACAGACCGACGGCGGCCGTCTGCGGGCTCGAGTACGTCACGCGCGGCACGCTCGCGTAGTCGACCGGGCGCGGGCTCAGGCCGGCCAGGGTCTCGGCGACCACCAGACCCTCCGCGAACGAGGCGTGTGCCAGGCCGGGCGAGGGCGGCGGCAGCAGGTCCCCGACGACATGGACGCCGGCCACGGCCGTCTCCAGGCGCGACCAGTCGGCAGGCGCGAGGAAGCCGCGCGGGTCCGTGGCCAGCCCGGCGGCGGCCAGGCCGAGGCCGTCCGTGACCGGCTCGCGGCCGACGGCGACGAGCAGCCGTTCCGCCTCCACCGAGCTCAGCGCACCGCGTTCGGTGCGCAGGGTCGCGTGCACCCCGTCGGCCTGCGGCCGGACATCCACCAGCCGCGCGCCGGT
>DASSBO010000020.1:0-7216 GCA_035698655.1 Streptomyces sp. | reverse complement strand
CAGGGCGACCAGCGCGCCGGCCCGGCGCAGGTCGGCGAGCCGCAGCTCCAGCTCGTCCAGCGGAGTCCGCGGGTCGCTGTCGGACAGCTCGATGACCAGGGAGCCGGCCGGCAGCCCGTAGCGCTCCAGCAGGGCGGCCACGCCGTCGGCCCCCGGCTCCCGGTCGGTGAGCCCGCGGGCCGGCATCCGGACGGCGACCGGCAGGCCCCACCCGGCGTGCTGCCGGACGGCCGCCTGCTGCACCGCCTCCTGCAGCATCCAGCGCCCCGCGCGGACGGCACGGTCGCTGCGCCGCAGCTCGGCGGGAGTGAACAGCACCCCGTGCGGCGAGCGCCAGCGCGGCTGGGCCGCCACGGCGGTGACCCGCCCGTCCGCCAGGGCGACGACCGGCTGGTGGAGCAGGACGAACTCCCCGTCCGGCGGGGCGCTGCGCTGCCGCCCGATGTGGGCGAGGGACCGCCGGCGCGGCGCGGTGCCCAGCTGGGGTGCGAAGACCTCCACGCGGCCCTTGCCGGTCTGTTTGGCCCGGTACATCGCCAGGTCCGCGTTGCGCATCAGGGCGGCGGACGCGAGACCGGGCTCGGCGAAGGCGACACCGACGGAGGCGCCGACCCGTACCCGGTTGCCGCCGTCCACCGTGTAGGGCTCGGAGAGCGCCGCCCGCAGCCGGTCCGCGACGTCGCGGATGCGGTGCTCGTGGCCCTGGGTGTCCGATGCCGGGCGGCCGGCGTCGCCCACGATGAGCGCGGCGAACTCGTCGCCGCCGAGCCGGGCGGCGGTGTCGCCGGCCCGGACCGACTCCCGCAGCCGGCGCCCCGCCTGGATCAGCAGTTCGTCACCCGCCTGGTGGCCGACGGTGTCGTTGACGGCCTTGAAGCCGTCCAGGTCGATGAACAGCACGGCGGCCCGGTTGTCGCCGCTGCGCCGCCCGCCGAGCACCTGGCTCACCCGCTCGGTGAACAGCGCCCGGTTGGGCAGGTCGGTGAGCGGGTCGTGGGAGGCGTTGTGCTGCAGCTGGGCCTGCAGGCGCACGCGTTCGGTCACGTCACGGCTGTTGAACAGCAGCCCGCCCTGGTAGCGGCTGACGGTGGACTCCACGTTCAGCCAGTGGCCGGCACCGTGCCGGAACCGGCACTCCATGCGGGTGGTGGGCTCGGCGGCCGCAGGGGCGGCGAGGAACCGGCGGACCTCGTGCAGCACTGGGCCGAGGTCCTCAGGGTGGATGTGGTGGGCGAGTTCGGAGCCGATCAGCTTCTCCGCCTCGGTGCCGTACACCCCGGCGGCAGCCGGGGAGACGTAGCGCAGCACGCCAGTGGAGGCGGCGATCATGATGACGTCGCTGGAGCCCTGCACCAGGGACCGGAAGTGGTTCTCCTTCTGGGCCAGCTCCTGGGTGAGGGTGATGTTGTCGAGCAGCATGATGCCCTGCCGGACGACCAGGGCGAGGACGACCGTGCCCCCGGCGAAGAGCACCAGGTGGTCGATCTCCCGGCCCTTCACGGAGTTGGACAGGATCCCCAGGGTGCACACCGCCGCGGCGAGGTAGGGCGTGAGGGCGGCGAGTGAGCCGGCGACCGGCCTGGTCGGCGACGGCCCGCCCGCGTCCCGGCGCGGGCCGGCCCCGGACTGCGCGCCGTACCGACCGCTACTGCTCCAGGGCGCGTAGGCCAGCAGCAGCGACCCGGCGAACCAGCCGGCGTCCAGCAGGTGTCCGGACCGGTAGCTCTCGCGGAGCAGCGGTGAGGTGAACAGCGCGTCACACAGGACGGTCAGCGCCAGGGCGCCGACGGCGATGTGGATGGCCGAACGCGCGGCCGCGGAGAACCGGAAGTGCAGCGCGAGGACCATGCTGATCAGCACGATGTCCAGCAGCGGATAGGCCAGGGTGAGCGCGGCGAGGCCGACGGACTCGCCTTCCCGGTCGGCGGTGTGCGCCAGGGCGAGCGACCAGGAGAGCGTCAGCAGGGAACCGCCGATCAGCCACACGTCGAGCCCGAGGCACACCCATCCCGCCTTCGTGACGGGCCGCTTGGCCAGCACGAGCAGGCCCACGATCGCCGGCGGGGCGAACAGCAGGAAGCAGAAGTCGGCCAGGGAGGGGTCCGGCACCGGGACGCCGAGCACCACCTCGTACCAGCCCCACACCAGGTCGCCCAGGCCGGCCATCGCCGAGGAGAGCCCGAAGAGGAACCACGCGGGCCGCACCCGGCTCTCCCGCCGCCTGCGCGCGTAGCGCAGGCAGGACGCGGCGGCCAGCAGCGCCGCCGCCCCGAGACCGAAGTCGCCCATGACGAGCGCGACCGTCGGTGACCCCCAGCCGAGCGCGCTGCCGACGAGGAAGGCCGCACAGAACGCGGTGAGCAGCAGCCGGGGCGACGGTGCCAACCGGCCCGCCGCAAGGCGGACGCGGCGCTTCGTCCCTTGTCCGTGCATTCGCCCGCAGCCCCCCTCGTGTCCAGGTTGCGCCCCCTCGTCGGGACGATACACCAGATCGGTCACTCAGGGACATAGTCGCGATACAGAACGTGACGACCAGGGCCGATGCCGCGCCACCGCGGTCAGTCGGCCACCGCGACCACGTGTTCCAGCGGTTCTCCGGCCGCCCAGCGGCCCAGCTGAGCACGCAGCATGCGCTTCCCGCGGGGCAGGAACGCAGTGGACGCGCCGCCCACGTGCGGGCTGATCAGCACGCCGGGCGCCTGCCAGAGCGGGTGGTCGGCCGGCAACGGCTCCGGGTCGGTGACGTCGAGCCCCGCGCGCAGCCGCCCGGCGGTCAGCTCCGCGAGCAGCGCGTCGGTGTCCACGACCTTTCCGCGCGCGACGTTGACCAGCAGCGCCTGGTCCTTCATCCGCGCCAGGAACTCGGCGTCGGCCAGCCCCCGCGTCTGATCGGTCAGCGGCGTGCACAGCACGACCACGTCGGCGCGCGGCAGCAGTTCCGGCAGCGCGTCGAGCGCGTGCACGTCGCCGCGTGGCGTCGTGCGCGCCGTGCGGGCGACGCGCATCACCTCACCGACCTCGAACGGGGCCAGCCGGTCCTCGATGGCGCTGCCGATGCCGCCGTAGCCGACGATCAGCACGGACCGGTCGGCGAGCGCGGGGTAGACGGCCTGCAGCCACTGCCCGGTGGACTGGGCGCGCACGAACTCCGGCAGCCTGCGCAGCGAGGCCAGGATGAGCGCCAGCGCCAGCTCCGCCGTGCTGGCGTCGTGGACGCCGCGCGCGTTGCACACGCGGGTGCCCGCGGGCAGCGACGGCACGGCCGGCAGCACGTGGTCCACCCCGGCCGTGAGGGTCTGCACGACCTGGACGCTCTTCATCCGCTCCAGCGGCCGGACGGCGACCTGGGGGCCCTTCATGTAGGGCACGACGTAGAACCCGCAGTCCGCCGGGTCGGCGGGATACTCTGCGCCGTCCCAGTGACGGTACGTCAGCCCTTCGGGGAGTCCGGTGATCTCGTCGGGCGGGATGGGCAGCCAGACCTCGGAGGCGGAGCCGGCCACCGGGTGTGCAGAAGTCTCAGAAGCCATGGCCAGAGGCTATGCGACGGGCGTCCGCCGCTGCAGATAGGTTGGGCCGGTCACGGCCGTGAGGAGGGAGGAGCTGTCCAGGTGGAGCGCAGGACGATCGGCGCGGCGGCTCTCGAGGTGGGGGCGATCGGGCTCGGCTGCATGCCGATGAGCTGGGGCTACTCGGCGTCCGAGCAGGACGGCGAGGGCTCGCTGCGCGCGCTGCACGCCGCCCTGGACCACGGCGTGACCCTGCTGGACACCGCGGACATGTACGGCCCCTTCACCAACGAGCTGCTGCTGGGGCGGCTGCTGAAGGAACGGCGGGAGACGGCGTTCGTCTCCACCAAGTGCGGCCTGCTCGTCGGCGAACAGCACATCGTGGCCAACGGGCGGCCGGGATACGTCAAGCGGGCCTGCGACGCGTCGCTGCGCCGGCTGCAGACCGACGTCATCGACCTCTACCAGCTGCACCGCGCCGACCCGGAGGTGCCCGTCGAGGAGACCTGGGGCGCGATGGCGGAGCTCGTCGCGGCGGGCAAGGTGCGGTCGCTGGGCTGGTGTGCCATGGGCGCGCGGGCCGACCGGCGCGCCGGCGCCGGGATGTACGAGGGCACGCTCCGGCTGCTGGAACGGGTGCAGCAGGTCTTCCCGGTCAGCAGTGTGGAGGCCGAGCTCTCGGTGTGGTCGACGGAGGCGCTGCAGTCGCTGCTGCCCTGGTGTTCCTCGCGCGGGGTGGGCTTCCTGGCCGCGATGCCGCTGGGCAACGGGTTCCTGACCGGCACGCTCACCACCGGCGGCGGGTTCGAGCCCGAGGACCTGCGCGCCCGCCATCCGCGGTTCACCGCGGAGATGATGGCCGCCAACCAGCCCGTCGTCGCCGGTCTGCGCCGCGTCGCCGCGCGGCACGACGGCGCGACCCCGGCCCAGGTCGCGCTGGCCTGGCTGCTCACGCGGGGCCCGCACGTGGTGCCGCTGCCCGGCACGAAGAAGGCGCGGTGGGCGGTGGAGAACGCCGGAGCGGCCGAGCTCTCCCTCACCCCGGCGGACCTCGCGGAGATCGCCGCGCTCCCGCCCGCACGCGGTTCCTGGGACTAGGACCTGTCCGGGGCTAACCTCACCGGATGGCGACACGAGCTCTGCGCGGCCGGGCGGCCGCGGCGTGCACGGCGGTTCTCACCGCGGCGACCCTGCTCACCGCCGGCTGCTCCGACGGCGGCGGCACCGGCGGCGGCCCCTCCCCCAGCGGCTCGTCCTCGGGCACGGCGGCGCCCGCCGAGGGCTCGGTGCAGGTCGTGCGCACCGTGACGACCGGTCTGGACTCCCCGTGGGGGCTGGCCGAGCTGCCGGACGGCGACCTGCTGGTCTCCTCAAGGGACACCGGCCGGATTCTCCGGGTCGACACCGACGACGGGAAGAAGACGACGCTGGGCACGGTGCCCGGCGTCGACCCGGGCGGTGAGGGCGGCCTGCTGGGCATCGCGCTCGCCCCCGACGATCCGCACATGGTCTACGCCTACATGACCACCGCCTCCGACAACCGCATCGTGCGGATGCTCTATCAGCAGGACAAGCCCGCAGGGCGGCAGCTCGGGGCGCCCGACACCGTCTTCAAGGGCATCCCCAAGGGGACCGTGCACAACGGCGGCCGCATCGCCTTCGGGCCGGACGGGATGCTCTACGCCGGCACCGGCGAGACGGGCGAGCGCGGCCAGTCCCAGAACAGGAAGTCCTTCGGCGGCAAGATCCTTCGCATGACCCCGGACGGCGAACCGCCCGCCCACGGGAATCCGTGGCCGGACTCGGTCGTCTACTCCTACGGCCACCGCAACGTGCAGGGTCTGGCCTGGGACGCCGACGGCCGGCTGTGGGCCTCGGAGTTCGGCCAGGACACCTGGGACGAGCTGAACCTGATCAAGCCGGGCCACAACTACGGCTGGCCGAAGGCCGAGGGCAAGGCACACGAGCCGGGCCTGACCGACCCCGTCGAACAGTGGCGGCCGGACGAGGCCTCCCCCAGCGGCATCGCCGTGGCCGAGGGCTCGGTGTGGCTGGCCGCGCTGCGCGGCGAGCGGCTGTGGCGCGTCCCGCTGAAGGGCGCGGAACCGGCGGCCGCACCGCAGGACTTCCTCACCGGGAAGTACGGGCGGCTGCGCACCGTGCTGAACGCGGGCGACGGCAGGCTGTGGCTTGTGACGAGCGAGACGGATTCGCGTGGTACCCCGGAAAAGGGCGACGACCGTATCCTGGAGCTGAAGGTCAGCTGACCTTCGCCCGTGATTCGGGGGAGGAGCCGGTCCACATGCTCGACGCCCTGCAACAGCTGTTCGCTCCCGGTACGCAGCACACGAACGACGAGAAGAAACGCCTGGACCACACACGTGTCGTCGAAGGCGACCACGATCCGGGCAAGGGCCCGATCGATCTCGACTCCGGCGCCGTGCTGCTGTTCGCGTCGCCGCTGCCCGCCGCCGTGCTGCCGAAGCAGCCGCGCGTCGAGGAGGAGAGCGTGGACGCGGACGGCGAGCCGGGGCCGGACCCGGTCTGACCGTCAGCGGGTGACGGGCGCGCCTGCCGGGTCGACCAGCCGCAGCCGGTGGGCCATGGCGGCCGCCTCACCGCGGCCCGCCGCGCCCAGCTTGGCCAGGATGTTCGACACGTGCACGCTCGCGGTCTTCGGTGAGATGTAGAGCGCGGCGGCGATCTGCCGGTTGCTGCGCCCGGCGGCGACCAGTTCCAGCACGGCGCGCTCCCGTGGGGTCAGCCCGAACGACTCGGCGGGGTCCTGTGGCTCGTGCCCGGCCATCGCGTCCGTCTGCTGTTCTGCCGCGTCACCACCCCTCGCGGACAGCGGGACGCCGGCCCGTACGGCCAGCTGCTCGGTCTCCGCGGCCAGTGGGCGGGCGCCCAGCCGGGACGCCACCTCGTGGGCGAGGCCGAGCAGTTCTCCCGCCTCGCGCCGGGCCTCCGCCCGGCGGGCACCGGTCTCGCCGAGCAGTGCCTCGGCCCAGCCGGTGCGCGCCTGCGCCAGCAGGTAGGGGTGCTCCAGTGGCTCCATGGCGGCGGCGGCCTCCGCCCAGGCGGCCACGTCGTCCGTACCCCGTGCCCGGGACAGCTGCGCATGCAACAGCAGGTAGTAGGCCTCCCACAGCGGCGCCGGGTGCGGCATGGACCGCACCGCCCGGTCGAGCCGGGTCAGCATCTCGGCGCGGCCGGCCGCCGCGGCGGGCAGGTCGCGGATCCGGGACTCGTACGCCGCCGCCGTGCACAGCAGCGGCCAGGCGTGCCGGTGCATCCCGGGCGGGAAGCCCTCGTCGAGGGCGCGCGTCAGCTCGGCCCGGGCTGCGGCGACGTCGCCGCGCTCGGCGTACAGCGCCATGCTCAGCCGGTGCAGGGGGATGGTGTTCTGTGGCTGCTTCGGTTGGGCCGGATGCCCGCCCACCACGTCGTAGGCCCGCTTGACTGCCCTCTCCACGGTCGTCAGGTCACCGCGCTGCAACGCCAGCACGGCCGTGATGATCTCGATCCACCCCCAGGCGTCGACGGCCCGGGCGTGCGCCCGGGCCTCGTCGAGCAGCCGTTCGGCCTCGTCCCACTCACCCAGGGCCAGCCATGCCTCGGCCTGGTTCGCGTGCGCGTAGGCCACCATGTCCGGCCGGCCGTGCTGCACGGCGAGGCGGGCGGCGTTCTCGGCCGCTCCCTGTGCA
>DASSBO010000019.1:0-8581 GCA_035698655.1 Streptomyces sp. | reverse complement strand
GGTGCCACCTTCGGCCGGTGGTCGGCGTCGTCACTGTGCCGTCCGTCGCATACCAGGAGGTGCCGGGGCGGGCGCCAGGCCCAAACTGTTCCGCCGTACAAGGCGCGCGGGGAAAGTCTGGACGGGCGCCATGACGCGCGGTCTTCTGCGGCACGGGCGGCGCCCATACGGTGCGGGTTACCCCGGGTGGAACGCCCGGTTCCGCTTCCTTCCAGGGAAGGACCCTCACGTGTCGAGTTCCCTCTCCCGCCGGCTGCCCCGCACGGCCGCCGCCGTCGCCGTCGCCTCCTGCGCCCTCCTGCTGACGCCCGCCGTCTCCGCGTCGGCGGCCGGGACCGACCAGTACGTCGGCATGGGCGACTCCTACTCCGCCGGCAACGGTGCCTTCAGCACCGACCTCGACGTCGGCTGCGGCCGCAACACCTACGCCTACCCCTACCTGGTCGCGCAGGAACGCCCCGACACCGCGCTGGACTTCGTCGCCTGCCAGGGCGCCACGACGGACGACATTCCCGGCCAGGCCGAGGCGCTCACCGCGGACACCGACTACGTGTCCGTCACCATCGGCGGCAACGACGTCGGCTTCGCCGACCTGATCGTCAACTGCACGGGCAGTTGGAGCCCGACCTGCGACGGCGCGATCGACGACACCAACCGCCAGATCAAGAACGAGCTTCCCGGCAAGCTCGACAAGGCCTACGCCACGATCCGCTCGAACGCGCCCGACGCGACCGTCGTGGTGCTCGGCTACGCCCGGCTCTTCGGCAAGGACATCAGCTGCCCGGCGGCGAACGGAGTGTCGGCGGACGAGGCCGGAAAGCTGAACGGCGTCGCCGACAACCTGGACGCCGTCATCGGCGACCGGGCCCGCGCCGCCGGCTTCAGCTACCAGAGCTCCATCCGGTCCTTCTCCGGCCACGACGTGTGTGCCTCCGACCCGTGGGTCAACGGCAAGACCTGGAGCGTCGCCGACTCCTACCACCCCACCCGCAGCGGCTATGCCGACGGACTGGCCCCGGCCGTTCGCGCCGTCATCGGCTGAGCAGCCCCGGCCCCCGGCCACCGCCCGCCGCCCGCCTGTGCCGGTGGACGGCGGACGGTGGCCTGCTCAGTGGTGGGCGGTTCCGTTCCAGTCGAGGAGCTGGACGATGACCCCGTTGGGGTCGGTGACCTGGAAGGCGCGCTCGCCCCAGGCTTCCTCGCGCAGCGGCATGGTGACGGTGACTCCCTCCGCGGTGAGGCGGTCCAGCTCGGCCTCCAGGTCGTCGACGACGAAGGCGAGGATCACGCCGTCGGCGTGGTCGTCGCGCTGGTCGTCGGGCAGGGAGGCCAGTCCGCGGCGCAGGTAGATGAGGTTCATGCCGGCGTCCTCGCGGGCCAGGGACGCGAAGCCGTCCGCGGCCATCTCCTCGCGGAAGCCGAAGTGGTCGATGAGGAAGGCGCTGGACGCCGGGACGTCGTCGACGTTCAGGGACACGGCGGAAGCGGTGATCGGCACGAGCGCTCCTTCGGTTGCGTCTGTACAGCGTACAGTATACGACGTACGGAGAAGGGGTCGCCGTTCTTTCACGGCCTCCCGGGGGCGAGCGCCCTCGCCAACGCACGGCGGGTCAACCACCCGACGGGGTGCAGGCCGGAGCCGTTCAGCACCGGGACGGCGTCCAGCCCGGGCCGGGAGATCAGGGCGTCCAGCGCCCGGTCGACCGTCATCGTGTCGGTGAGGACTGGCGGGGTCGCCGTCAGCGCGGCCAGGGTGGCGGCGTCGCCCGCGTCGTGGCCGGCCAGGATCGCCTGCTGCAGCGTGACCACGCCGACGTAGGTGCCGTCGTCGTCCGCGACGGGCAGCGTGCCGACGTCCTGGGCCGCCAGGCGGTCGGCCGCCGCGGCCGGATGCGTGGCGAGGGCGAGCGGCCGGGGCCAGCTCGCCATCACCTGCCCGAGCGTCACCGCACCGGCCGGGCGCACGCCTTCCACGTCGACGCCGCGGCGGCGCAACGACGAGGTGTAGACGGTGTCGGCGCTCAGCAGCCGGCTGACGCCCGTCGCCAGCACCACCGCCACCATCAGCGGAAGCAGCACGGCGTACTCGTCGGTGAGTTCCAGCATGATGACGACCGCCGTCACCGGGGCCCGCGCCGAGCCGGCGAACACGGCACCCATGCCGAGGACGCCGTACACCGCCGCCGGTCCGGCGACGCCGGGAAGCACGGCGTGCGCCGCCGTACCGAACGCCATGCCGGCCGCCGCCCCGACGAACAGCGACGGCGCGAACGCGCCTCCGCTGCCGCCGATTCCGATGGTCAGACTGGTGGCGCCCGTCTTGGCGACCATCAGCAGCAGGAGCACCGGCAGGGCGTACCCGCCGCGGAGCGCCTCCTCCACGGCCTGGTCGCCGATCCCGAACACCTGCGGAACGGCGAGGAACAGCGCACCCAGCACGAGCCCGCCGACGGCCGGACGGGCCCACTGCGGGCCGCGCCACAGTGCCGAGCATCCCCGCCCGATCAGCCGGAACGCCTGGGTGAACCCGACGCCGGCCGCCCCGGCCAGCAGGCCCAGCAGAGCGAAGAGCGCGTAGTCGCTCCCGTGCTCCACATGCAGGTCGGGCAGTTGCAGGTAGGTGCGGTCACCCAGGAAGGCGAGAGCGACGGCCGTGGCCGCGACGGACGCCAGGACCACCATCCCGAACGCCTCGGCCGCGAAGTTGCGCAGCACCAGCTCCATCGCGAAGAAGACGCCGGCGAGTGGGGCGTTGAACGTCGCGGCGATCCCGCCGGCCGTGCCGCATCCGACGAGGACCCGCATCCGGTCCTCGGCCGCCCGCACCGAGCCGCCGAGGACGGAGCCCAGGGCCGAGCCGACCTGAGCGACCGGGCCCTCCGGGCCGACGGACCCGCCGCCGATGCACACGGCAGAGCCGAGCGTGCGCACCGCCGCGATCCGCGCCGGCAGCCGTCCGCCGCGCCGGGCGACCGCGTACATCACCTCGGGGAGCCCCTCGCTGCGGGCGCCGCGGGAGAAGCGGTACAGCAGCGGACCGTAGGCCAGCCCGGCCAGCGCCGGGACCACCACGACGAACCACGGGCCGAACCAGGGTGACGGCTGACCGTGGCCCGCCACCGGCCCCGCCCCCGTCCCTGCCCCCGTCCCGGGGAAACCGCCGTTCCCGGTGAACAGCAGGGTCAGCAGCCGCACCAGGGAGTGGAACGCCACGGCCGCCAGGCCGGCGCCCGCGCCCACCGCCAGGGCCAGGACGAGCAGGCCGACGGAGGTCGTCCGCAGCCGGGCCGGAAGCGAGCGGCGAAGCGTAGGCAGGCCCGCGCGGAAGGCGTGAGGAGGGCGCATGCCTCACCTTTCCCACGCGGACCCGCCTTCCGCACGGTGCCGCGCCGATCCGCGGTCACTACGCTCGCGCCATGACGATCACGTACGAGTGGCGCGGCGACATCGACGACGCGGCGCTCGAGGCGCTGCACGCCGAGGGGTTCGGCCACCACCCGTTTCGGCGCACCGCCTGGCGGGCGCGACTGCAGCGGCACAGCCTCGGCTGGGTCTGTGCACACGAGGACGGCCGGCTGACCGGGTTCGTCAACGTCGCCTGGGACGGCGGGGTCCACGCCTTCCTCCTGGACACGGTCGTCGCTGCCGCCGCCCGCGGCAGGGGAGTGGGCGCAGCGCTGGTCGGCGCGGCCGCCGAGGGAGCCCGCGACGCCGGATGCGAATGGCTGCACGTCGACTTCGAGGACCACCTGCGCCCCTTCTACGCCGGCGCGTGCGGCTTCGCCGACACCTCGGCGGGCCTGCTCGCGCTGCGCCGCGGCGAGGCCTGACCCCGGCCCGCGCCCCGTCGTGCGCCTGCGGGGCCCGACGTCACCGCTTGGCGGCCCGGTACCGCTTGAGCAGAGCGGTGATCCTCTCCGGCCTGGCGCCGCCGTTCAGTTCGTCGAGTAGCTCATCGGGACACAATTCGTACAGCTCTCCCCACCACCGCCGCCCCCGGTTGTCCCAGACCCGGTACCCACCTGGAACCCCCCGGGCCACATACCGCCGTCTGCTCACGCGTCTCCCCTCCCCGTCCTGTCGCTCGGCTCCTCTCCAGAGTCGAGGCTCCGGCCGTCCGGCATCAACGGGTTATGGTCTCTCGGCGAGGTGATCATGGCGGAGCACAGGATTCGACCGCGGTCGGCATGGCACCCGAAAGGTACGCAGCCGCAACGGGACGAGGCAGGGATGACGGGCGACCGCCGGGAGCTGGGCGGGGTGCAGCGTGTGCACTGGCAGCACACCTACGCCGAGCACCCCGGCATGTACGGTGAGCAGCCGTCCGAGCCCGCCGTCCACGCTGCCGGCGTCTTCCGCGCTGCCGCGGTGAGCGACCTCCTCGAGCTCGGTGCCGGTCACGGCCGCGACGCCGTGTACTTCGCCCGGCGGGGCTTCACGGTGACCGCGGCCGACTTCTCCGCGACCGCACTGGAGCAGTTGCGCGCTGCCGCCGGGCGCGACCGGGTCGCCGGCCGGGTGACCACCGTCGTGCACGACGTGCGCGAACCGTTGCCGCTGCCCGACGCCTCGGTCGACGCGGTGTTCGCGCACATGTTGCTGTGCATGGCGTTGTCCACCAAGGAGATCCAGGTCCTGGTGGCCGAAGTCGCCCGCGTGCTGCGGCCCGGCGGCACGTTCGTCTACACCGTCCGGCACACCGAAGACGCCCACTACGGCACCGGTACCTCACGCGGCGACGACATCTACGAACAGGGCGGTTTCGCCGTCCACTTCTTCGACCGCGCCCTCGTCGACGCCCTCGCCGACGGCTGGCGGCTCGACGAGGTCCACGCCTTCGAGGAGGGCGACCTGCCGCGCCGGCTGTGGCGTGTCACCCAGACCCGGCCGTGGCCCCGATGACCGTCACAGGCTCTGGATGCGGTGGAAGGGGCGTTCGGCCTCGAGGGCGTACGCGATCTCCAGCAGTTTGCGCTCGTCGCCCGGGCGGCCGGAGAACATCACCCCGATGGGCAACCCGTCCTCCGTCGCCGCCGTGGCGGAGGGGAGGGAGAGCGACGGCGTGCCCACGGTGTTGTGGAGCGGCGTGAAGGCGACGTAGTCGAGCAGCCGTTGGATGAGCGTGTCGTAGGGCAGGCCGGGGTGGAGGTGGCCGAGGCGCGGGGTGGTGTGGGCGAGCACCGGCGTGAGCATGAGGTCGAGCCCGCGGAACGCCGCCGCGTAGGCCACCCGGGCCTTCGTCAGCCGCCGCAGCACCGCCGGCGTGCGGTGCATGGACTGCACGTACGAGGCCCGAAGCCCCCGGCTGAGCCCGTCCATGCGGCGCCGGTCGAAGTCGGCGCCGAGCGTCCTGCCGGTGACGCCGAGCAGGAAGGACAGCATTCCCCAGTACGTGAGGAAGTCGTCGGTGAAGCGGTCGTCGATCGTCAGACTGACGGGCTGCACGGTGTGGCCGAGCTTCTCCAGTGCCGCCGCCGTGTCGGAGACGGCCGCCTTGGTGGCGGCGTCCGTCCGCACGCCCGTCGGCGAGTCCAGCAGCAGCCCGATGCGCAGCCGCCGCTGCGAGGGCCCTTCGACGAGGCCCACCGGCGGGAGTTTCGGGTTTCGCCAGTGGGTCTCGGCGGCGGCGAGGAAGGCGGCGGTGTCCCGCACCGAGCGGCTCAGCACGCCGTCGGTGACGATGTCGATCGGCAACTGGCGGCTCTGGGCGTTCGCCGCGACCCGCCCACGGGTCGGCTTCAGGCCGACGAGCCCGCAGCAGGCGGCCGGGATGCGGATGGAGCCGCCGCCGTCGTTGCCGTGCGCGATCGGGACCGCGCCGGCCGCGACCAGCGCGGCGCTGCCGCCCGACGAACCGCCGGCGGAGTATGCCGTGTTCCACGGGTTGCGCACCGGCTCGGCGTGCTCGTACTCCGTCGTCGCGTTGAAGCCGAACTCCGGCAGCCGGGTCTTGCCCAGCACCGTGACGCCGGTGCTGAGGAACTGCCGGACGAACGCCGCGTGCCGGCGCGCGGGCCTGGGCACGAACGCGCCGCTGCCGTGTCCGGTGGGCAGGCCCCGGTAGTCGACGTTGTCCTTGACGAAGGTGGGCACACCGGCGAATACGCCGCTCGTCGCGGGCGCGGGCGCGGGCGCGGGCTCGGCTGCCGGCCGGTCGGCAGACACCTGGACGGCGTTGAGCTCACGTGCCGCACGCACCCGGGCACCGGCGTCGCGCGCGACCTCGGCCGGGCTGACGTCCCCGCGCCGGATCGCCTCGGCGATGCCGACGGCGTCGTGCTCGCCGAGCGCGTCGTCGCAGAAGGTGTGCGTCGTGCTCCGCCTGTCGGAAGTCGTCACTGCCGGTTTCGCCCCTCGTCAGGTAAGTGGTCGCACCACATCGTCCCTTACTCACCAGTAATAATCCAGGGTGCCCGCAGCTCATGTGATTGCGGGGAGGGCCGCCGTCGGGCATCGTGCGGGACGACCAGCGCCCAGCGCTCGCCTCCCGAGGAGACACTCCATGGCCGATGTCCCCGCGCCCGTCGTCCCCGTGCCCGTCGTCCCCGCGCCGCGCCTGGCTCTCCTCGGCGGCGGCTTCTCCAACGACGACGGGCTGCTGGACGACTGGGTGCTGGGGCACGCGCGGACGGCGTCCCGGCCCAAAGTGTGCTTCGTGCCCACGGCCAGCGGGGACGCGCCGGGATACATCGAGAAGTTCTTCACCGCCTTCCGCGCCCGCGACTGCCGGCCGTTCGTCCTGCCGCTGTTCCAACGGCCGTTCGGAGACGACGAGTTGCGGTCGTTCCTGCTAGCCCAGGACGTCGTCTACGTCGGCGGCGGCAACACGGCGAACATGCTGGCGACCTGGCGGGTGCACGGCGTGGACCGGCTCCTGCGGGAGGCCTACGGGCGCGGAACGCTGCTGTGCGGGATCAGCGCGGGTGCCAACTGCTGGGCCCAGAGTTCGCTCACCGACTCCTTCGGCCCGCTGGCCGTCCTGTCGGACGGGCTGGGGCTGCTGCCCGCTTCCGTGTGCCCGCACTACGACAGCGAACCGGCCCGCCGCCCCGCCTACCGGGCGGCCGTGGCGGCGGGCAGGCTGCCGGCCGGCTGGGCGGTGGACGACGGTGTGGGCGTGCTCTTCGAGGATGGCGCCCCGACGGAGGCGGTCACCCGCACCGCGCGCTCCGGCCTGTACCGGGTGGAGCGAGACGGCGACGGCCAAGCGACGGAGCAGCCCCTGCCGTGCACGCCACTCGCGCCCTGACAGCCGCCCACCCGGCCGTCAACACAGGCTGAGCACGCAGCCGTCGCGAGCCGGCGACCTCACCGCGGCGCAACGGGAATTCGGCGGGTCGGTTCCCGTGACCGTGGGCCGTGCCTGCCCCTCACCGGCAGGCACGGCCCACGGTCTGCGCACGGACCTCAGCCGAGGCCGTCGCGGACCGCCTCGACGACGCGGTCGGTCGAGAGGCCGTACCGGTCGTGGAGCGTCGGGAGTGCACCGGCGGCGAGGAACTCGTCCGGCAGCGCCACCGGCCGGATCGCGCGGGGGACGCCCGCGAACGCGAGCGCACTGGCCGTGGCCTCGCCGAGCCCGCCGACGACGGTGTGGTTCTCGAGCGTCAGCACGCGCCGGTCCGGTGCGCATTCGCGCGCGATCGTGGCGACATCGAGCGGCTTCACGGTCGGGACGTGGAGCACCGCCACGTCGACGTTGTCCTTCTCCAGACGGCTCGCCGCCGACAGTGCGCGCATCGTCATCAGGCCGGTGGAGATCAGCAGCGCGTCGTTGCCCGGGCGGAGCAGCGCGGCGCGGCCGAGTTCGAACCGGTAGTCGTATTCGTGCAGCACCTTCGGCACCTTGCCGCGCAGCAGCCGCATGTAGGTGGGGCCCTCGTGCGCGGCGAGAGCGGGCACCGCCTGCTCGATGTCCACGGCGTCGCAGGGGTCCACGACGGTCAGCCCGGGGATGCCGCGCAGAATGGCGAGGTCCTCGGTCGCCTGGTGGCTCGGCCCGTAGCCGGTGGTCAGCCCGGGCAGGGCGCCGACGACGTTGACGTTCAGGGCCGGTTCGGCGATGTCGAGGCAGAGGAAGTCGTACGCGCGCCGGGTGGCGAACACGGAGTACGTCGAGGCGAACGGCTGCAGCCCGGTCTCGGCCATGCCGGCCGCCGCGCCGAGCAGCGCCTGCTCCGCCATCCCCATCTGGTAGAAGCGGTCCGGCCAGGCCCGGGCGAAGACGTGCATGTCGGTGTACTTGGACAGGTCTGCGCTGAGGCCCACGATCTCGGGCCGCTCCTGGGCGAGGTTCGCCAGCGCGTGGCCGAACGGGGCGCTGACGGTCTGCTGCCCCTCCTCCACGAAGGAGGCGATCATGGCGGACGTCGTCAGCCTGCGGGTCTGCGTGGTGCTCATCGGTCCTGGTTCTCCAAGCTGTCCAACTGGTCCCGGGCGATCTGCCATTCGTGTTCTTCGACGCGCATGAAGTGCGCCTTTTCGCGGTTCTCCAGGAGCGGGACGCCTTTGCCGATCCTGGTGGCGCAGACGATCACCGCCGGGGTGTCGCGGTCGCGGTCGCGGGCGGCCGCGGCGTCGA
>DASSBO010000018.1:0-11075 GCA_035698655.1 Streptomyces sp. | reverse complement strand
GCCGATGATCGCGAGCCGGCCGTTGACGGCGAGAGCCTGCACATTGCGGTCCAGGTACTTCGCGCCCATGTTGTCGAGAATGACGTCCGCGCCCGCGCCGTCGGTGGCCTTCTTCAGCTCGGCGACGAAGTCCTGCTCGCGGTAGTCGATCAGGATGTCTGCGCCCAGTCCGGCGCACCGGTCCAGCTTCGCGGCGGTGCCCGCGGTGACGGCGACCTTCGCGCCGACGGCCTTGGCCAGCTGGATCGCCATGGTGCCGATGCCGCTGGCGCCGCCGTGCACCAGCAGTGTCTCGCCCGGGCCGAGACGGGAGACCATGAAGACGTTCGACCAGACGGTGCACACGACCTCCGGCAGGCCGCCGGCCGTGACCGGGTCGACGCCCTCGGGAAGCGGCAGCACCTGACCGGCCGGCACCACGACCTTCTCGGCGTAGCCGCCCCCGCTCAGCAGCGCGCACACCGGGTCGCCCACGGCCCACCCGCCGACGCCCCCGCCGAGCGCGGCGATCCGGCCTGAGCACTCCAGGCCGGGTGACGGCGACGCGCCCGGCGGCGGATCGTAGTGCCCCTGCCGCTGCAGCACGTCGGCGCGGTTGACGCCCGCGGCCGTCACGTCGATGAGGATCTCGCCCTCGGCCGGCTCCGGGTCGGGCACCTCGGACCACACCAGTGCCTCGGGACCGCCCGGTTCGGGAATGGTGATCGCATGCATGGGGCGACGCTACTCCCCGGGGACCGGCTCGTCGGTGACGGCGCCGTTGCCGGGAGAGGCCCGCTGGATGACGACCAGCCGGTCCGTCAGCCGCAGCTCCGCCGCCTCCGGGTCGTCGAAACCCAGCAGCCGGTGCCCGCGCACGACCGAGACGACCAGGTCGTCGCACTCGCGCGGCGACCGGCCCTTCTCCGCGCGGGTCACCGGACGCTCCGTCAGGCTCAGCCCGGTGCCCTGCTGGATGAGGTCCTCCATCACCGAGGAGGCGTTCGGGCTCAGCATCGACAGTCCGAGCAGCCGGCCGGCGGCGCTGGCGCTGGTGATCACCGTGTCGGCGCCGGACTGGCGCAGCAGCGGCGCGTTCTCCTCCTCGCGCACGGCAGCCACGATCTTCAGCCGCGGGTTGAGCTGCCGGGCCGTCAGCGTGACCAGCACGGCGGTGTCGTCGCGCTGCGGCGCCACCACGATCCGGCTCGCCCGCTGCACCTCCGCGCGCAGCAGCACGTCGCTGCGCGTCGCGTCACCCACGACACCCGCGTAGCCCTCCTCGGCCGCCGCCTTGATCACGTGATGGCTGGTGTCCACCAGCACGATCCGGCCGCGCGCGGTGCCGGTGGAGACGAGGGTCTGCGTCGCGGACCGGCCCTTGGTGCCGAATCCGACGACGACGGTGTGTTCGCGCAAGGTGGACCTCCAGCGCGTCAGGCGCCACTGTTCACGGGTGCGTTCGGTGAGGACCTCGAGTGTGGTCCCGACGAGGATGATCAGGAACAGCACGCGGAGCGGGGTGACGAGCAGGATGTTCAGCAGCCGCGCCGTGTCGCCGACCGGGGTGATGTCGCCGTAACCGGTCGTGGAGAGCGTGACGGTCGCGTAGTAGATGCTGTCGAGCAGGTCCACCTTGCCGTCGCTGGTGTCGGTGTAGCCGGCGCGGCCGAACCAGACGATCAGCACCGTCACGAACATGACCATGAACGCGGCCAGCAGCCTGCGCCCCACCTGACGCGTCGGACCGACGGTGGGGTGCGGCAGCAGCACGTGGTGGTCGGCCAGTTCCCGCACCCGGCGCACGCGGCCGCCGCCCGGGGTCACCACGGCAGGTCCAGCAGCCGCACCGGGGTGCCGGGCGGCACGCCGCCGGGCGGGAGCACGGCCAGCGCGTCCGCGGCGGCGACGCCGCGCAGCATGGCGGGACCGGCGTAGCACAGCGGCTCGGCCGCGCCTTCGGTGCGGGCGACCGGAACCAGCCGGGTGTCCCGCGGGTGGCCCGGCGCACCGGCCGTCAGGGGCGCCTCGACGGGCGGCGGCTCCGGCCGGGCGGCGCGGGCGCGCAGGAAGGGCCCGACCAGGGTGAGCAGGCCGGAGACCGCGGCCAGCGGGTTGCCGGGGAGGCCGACGAGGTGAGTGGCGGTGCCCGGGCCGTCGTGCCGCGGCAGTTCGGCGAGCAGCATCGGGTGGCCCGGGCGCACGCCGACGCCGTCGACGAGCAGCCGGGCGCCGAGCCGCCGCAGCACCGGGTGCACGTGGTCGGCGGGACCGTGCGCGGTGCCGCCGGTCGTCACGACCAGGTCGGCCTGCGAGGAACCGACAGCCGCCAGCAGGGCGTCCGCGTCGTCCGGCAGCCGGCGGGCGGCCGTCACCACGGCGCCGAGCGCCGTCAGCCACGGGCCGGTCATCGGGCCGAGCGCGTCCCGCACCCGGCCGTCGTGCGGCAGGCCCTCGTGCAGCAGCTCGTCGCCCAGGACGAGCACCTCCACGCGCGGCGCCGGGACCACCCGCAGTTCGTCGTACCCGGCTGCCGCGGCCAGGCCCAGCACGGGCGGCGTCACCGGCGTGCCCGCGGCCAGCAGCCGGTCACCGGCGCGGCACTCCTGGCCGCGCGGACGGACGTCCGCGCCGTCGGCGGCAGCCGCCGGAGTCGGGTGCAGCGTGCCCCGGCGCAACTCGCCGTGCTCACTGCGCAGCACGGCGGCGGCGCCCTCGGGCAGCCGGGCGCCGGTCGCGATCGGCACGGCCTGCCCGGCACCCAGGGCAGCCGCCGCGCCGTGCCCGGCGAGCAGCCCGCCGTCGACGGCCGTCCACGGTCCGCGGCCGGCGACGGCCCAGCCGTCCATGGCGGAGGTGTCGAACGCCGGCAGGTCGGTGAGCGCGGTCAGGTCGTCGGCCAGGACGGCGCCCAGCGCCGCGTCCAGCGCCACACCGACCGCATCGCCCGCCGGCCCGCCGGCCGACCGGGCGACCCGCCAGGCGTCCTCCCATCCGGCCGCCTGCCTGCCGTGTCCGCCTCCGGCCCGGGCACCGGCCGGCTCCGCGGCGGTGGTCCGCGCCGGGCCTGGCGGCCCGGCAGCGCCCGTCCCGCCGCCGCGCGGGGGGCGGCCCCACGCGCCGGATGCGCGGGCCGGTTCCGGGTGCGCGGGCACGCCGTTCACTCGGCTTGCCAGCGGTCCGCCAGCGCCTCGATCTTGCGGGCGGCCTCCGCGATCGCCTCGGGGGAGCCGTCGCCCTTGGCCGCCGCGTAGCCCACCAGGAAGGTGGACAGCGGCGCCGCGGGCCGCGCGACGCTGTGCGCCGCGTCGCGGGCGAGGTCCAGGAGGAGGGCGGAGTCGACGTCGATCTCGATGCCCAGTTCGGCCTTGACTGCTTCGATCCATTCATCCAGCACGGTGCCATGCTCCCTGATCCGGGCGCGGGCCGCCGCCAGGTCCTCCCAGGTGTCGCAGTCGAGTGCATCGGCTGAGGTAATCCGGCGGACCGTGAGCTGCGGCACGAGCAGCCGGAGCGGCAGGTCGCGCAGGGTGCCGTACTCCCCGTGCAGCAGGGCGAGTTCACGGCGCAGCGACTCGACGCGGTAGACGGCGCACAGCGGCTGGTCGCGACCGTCGTGCGCGACGGCCGCCTCCACGCCCTCGCCGGCGGCGAGCAACTCCCCCACCGTGGACCGCCGCAGGAACGGCAGGTCGGCCGACAGCACGAGCACCGTGCCGCTCGTCACCTGCCGCAGTCCGGCGTCGAGGGCGGCCAGCGGGCCGCCGCCCGGCGGTTGCTCACGCACCCAGGTGACGGGCCGGCAAGTGGGCCGACGTGGCCCGACGACGACCGTCGACGCCGCGTCGGGGCAGGCGGCGAGCACCCGGTCCAGCAGGGTGCGCGCCCCGACGGTCAGCGACGGCTTGTCCGCGCCGCCGAGCCGCCGGGCCTCGCCGCCTGCCAGGATCAGTGCGTCGTAGCCGGGTGCGTGCTCATGGGTGCCGTGGTCGGTGGTCACGCATCAGAGCGTACGGAGCAGCACCGCCGGGTTCTCCACGCAGTCCGCGACGTAGCGCAGGAAGCCGCCGGCCGTGCCCCCGTCGCACACGCGGTGGTCGAAGGTGAGCGACAGCTGGACGACGTTCCGGACGGCGAGTTGCCCGTCGACCACCCAGGGCTTCTCCACGATCCGGCCCACGCCGAGCATGGCGGCCTCGGGGTGGTTGATGATCGGCGTGGAGCCGTCGACGCCGAACACGCCGTAGTTGTTGAGCGTGAACGTGCCGCCGGTGAGCTGGGCGGGGGTGAGGGAGCCGGCCCGGGCCGCCTCCGTCAGGCCGGCCATCGCGGCGGTGAGCTGCTCGGCGTCCATCGCGTGCGCGTCGCGCACGACGGGGACGACGAGCCCGCGGTCCGTCTGCGCGGCGAAGCCGACGTGCACCTCGCCGAGCCGGACGATCTCCCGGTTGACCGTGTCGACCGTCGAGTTCAGCTCGGGGTACCGCGCAAGCGCGGCGGTGCAGATGCGGGCGAGGACGGCGAGCAGCGAGATCTTCGTCCCGCCGGCGGCGTTCATGGCGCGGCGGGCGGCGAGGAGTTCGGTCGCGTCGGCGTCCACCCAGCAGGTGGCGTCGGGGATTTCGCTGCGGCTGCGGGAGAGCTTGTCGGCGACGGTGCCGCGCAGGCCGCGCAGCGGGATCCGCTCCTCGGAGCGGGCGGAACGGGCTGCTGCCGCCGGTGCCGGCGCGGCGGCCGACGGTGCGGCCGGTTCGCGCACCGCCTGCTCGACGTCGGCGCGCAGGATCAGTCCGTCGGGGCCGCTGCCGGTCACGTCGCGCAGGTCGATGCCGTGTTCGCGGGCGATGCGGCGCACCAGCGGGGAGATGACGGCGATCGGCCCGGAGGTCCACGCCTCGTCGGGCGCCCGCTGCGCCTCGGACGCGGAGGGCTCTGGAGCAGGCGCGGGTGCGGGCGCGGGCGCCGCTGCGGCCGGGGCGGTGGCCTGGGTGGCCGTGCGGACCCGCCGCCGGCGGCCCGCGGTGGCCTTCTGGGTGCCGTAGCCGACGAGCACGTTGCCGGAGCCCTCGTCGTCCGACGCGCCGTCGTCGCCGGCGCCGCCCTGCGCGGGCGCGGTGCTCTCACCGACGGCGACCGTGACGAGGACCGTGCCGACGGGCACGTCGGCGCCCTCCTCGCCGTAGCGGGCGGTGACCACGCCCCCGTGCGGGCACGGCACGTCGACCATCGCCTTGGCCGTCTCGACCTCGACGACCGCCTGGTCGACCTCGACCACGTCGCCGACGTCGACCAGCCAGCGCACGATGGTGGCCTCGGTGAGCCCCTCGCCCAGGTCGGGAAGGGTGAACTCGCGGACCTCCGCCATCACCGACCAGTCCCTTCCGTCCACTCGCTCTCCCACTGCAGGCGGGCCACCGCGTCCAGCACGCGGTCGACGCCCGGCAGGTGGTGCTTCTCCAGCATGGGCGGCGGGTAGGGGATGTCGAAACCCGTGACGCGCAGCACCGGCGCCTGCAGGTAGTGGAAGCAGCGCTCGCCGATCCGGGCGGCGATCTCGCCGCCGGGCCCGCCGAAGCCGGCCGCCTCGTGCACGATGACGGCCCGTCCGGTGCGCCGCACGGACTGCACGACGGTCTCCTCGTCGAAGGGCACCAGGGACCGCAGGTCGACGACCTCCAGGTCCCAGCCCTCCTCGCGGGCGGCCTCGGCGGCCTCCATGCAGACGGGGAGCGACGGACCGTAGGTGATCAGCGTCGCCGAGGTACCGGTCCGCCGGACGACGGCCTTCCCGATGCCGGGAACCTGCTCGGGCTGCTCCGGGTTCCAGTCGGCCTTGCCCCAGTAGAGCCGCTTGGGCTCCATGAAGACGACCGGGTCGTCGGAGGCGATGGCGGCGCGCAGCAGCCCGTAGGCGTCGGCGACGGTCGCCGGGGTGACGACGTGCAGGCCGGACGTGGCCACGTAGTAGGCCTCGGAGGAGTCGCTGTGGTGCTCCACGCCGCCGATGCCGCCGCCGTAGGGGACGCGGATCGTGATGGGCATGGGCAGCGCGCCGCGGGTGCGGTTGCGCATCTTCGCGACGTGCGAGACGAGCTGCTCGAACGACGGATAGGCGAACGCGTCGAACTGCATCTCGACGACGGGGCGCAGCCCGTACATGGCCATGCCGACCGCGGTGCCCAGGATGCCGGCCTCGGCGAGCGGGGTGTCGGTACAGCGGTCGTCGCCGAACTCCTTCGCGAGCCCGTCCGTCACCCGGAAGACGCCGCCGTTGGTGCCGACGTCCTCGCCCATGACGTGAACGCTCGGGTCCTCGGTCATGGCGTCGCGCAGGGCGCCGGTCAGCGCCTGCGCCATGGTGGCCGGCTTGCGGGCCGTCTGCGCGGCTCCGCCCCGCACCTTCTCCGCCGTGCTCATCGCGCCTCTCCCTCGGCCTCGGCCTCGAGCTCCGCCCGCAGCTGCTCCGCCTGCGCGCGCAGCTGACCGGTCTTCTCCTCGTACACGTGCGCGAAGATCTCCATCGGGTCGAGTTCGGGGTCGCGGCCCAGCCGGTCGCGCATGCCGGCCGCCAGTTCCTCGGCCTCGTCGGCCACCTTGCTCACCCCCGCGTCGTCGAGCAGGCCGCGGCCGCGCAGTTCCCGCTCCAGCAGCAGCACCGGGTCGTGGTCGCGCCAGGCCTCGACCTCGGCGTCCTCCCGGTAGCGGGTGGCGTCGTCGGCGTTGGTGTGCGCCTCCATGCGGTAGGTGACCGCCTCGACGAGGGCCGGGCCGCCGCCGGCGCGGGCCCGCTCGACGGCCTCGGTCAGCACCGTGTGCATGGCGGCCGCGTCGTTGCCGTCCACGAGCCGGCCGGGCATGCCGTAGCCGACCGCCTTGTGGGCGAGGGAGGGGGCCGCGGTCTGCTTGGCCAGCGGTACGGAGATCGCGTAACCGTTGTTCTGCACCAGGAAGACCACCGGCGCCTGCCACACGGCGGCGAAGTTCAGCGCCTCGTGGAAGTCGCCCTCGCTGGTGCCGCCGTCCCCGACCATGGCGAGTGCGACCACGTCGTCGCCGCGCAGCCGCGCGGCGTGCGCCAGGCCGACCGCGTGCGGCAGCTGGGTGGCCAGCGGGGTGCTCAGCGGGGCCACCCGGGTCGCCTTCGGGTCGTAGCCGTCGTGCCAGTCGCCGCGCAGCAGGCACAGCACGTCGACCGGGTCCAGGCCGCGGGCCACGGCGGCCAGGGTGTCGCGATAGCTGGGAAAGAGCCAGTCCTGCTCGCGCAGCGCCAGGGCGGCGGCGACCTCGGCCGCCTCCTGGCCGGTGGAGGAGGGGTAGACGGCGAGTCTGCCCTGCTTGGTCAGCGCGGTGGCCTGCCGGTTGTAGCGACGCCCGCGCACGACCTCGCGGTAGAGCCGCGTCAGCAGCTCACCGTCCGGCTCGACGCCGGTCCCCAGCAGCCGGAAGGGCTCCTCGTCGGGCAGCAGCGGCGCGGGGTCCAGGCGAGGTCGCCAGGCGGGCGGCGGCGCGAGGTGGTAGGCACCGGGCTGCTCCAGGACCGTCATGACGAGCACCTCCTCAGTGGGGGTCGCGATGGGCAGGTCTGACGAGGAGCTCACGCGGGGGCTCCCCTACCGATTGTTCGGTCGCCGGGTCATTTTGGCTACAGGTGGCCCCAGCCTGTGGACAAACTGCTCGGTAAAGCGTTCGATGACCGCAGGATGTCCACAAGGAGAAGGCTCAGGCCCATGCAGGACGAACAAATGGTCAGCCCGGGCGACGGCGAACGGCACCCGGTACGGCCGCTCGACGCGGTGGACCGGGAGATCCTGCGGCTGCTGCGCTCCGACGGACGGGCGTCGGTGCGCTCGGTGGCCGAGCAGGTGCACGTCTCGCGGGCGAACGCGTACGTGCGGATCAACCGGCTCGTCGAGGACGGGGTGATCCGCGGCTTCAGCGCCCGCATCGACCACGAGCGGGCCGGGCAGGGCACCTCCGCCTACATCACGCTCAAGATCGTCCAGGACTCCTGGCGGGCGGTGCGCGAGAAGCTGCAGGAGCTGCCGGGAGCCGCGCACATGGCGCTGGTCGGCGGCGACTTCGACGTCCTGCTGCTGGTGCACGCCGCCGACAACCGGGCGCTGCGCGACCTGGTGCTCACCCGGATCCAGGCGATACCCGAGGTGCTCAGCACGCGGACGTTGCTGGTCTTCGAGGAGACCGATCTGGAGCCGGAGCCGTAGGGGCCGCCGGGGCGTGCAGCGTCAGGCCTCGGGTGTGGTGCGCAGGCCGGCGAAGGCGGTGCGGACCACGGCGTCGGCGACCTCCGCGCTGCCCGCCCCGTCACTACCGCCCCGGCCGGGGCGGTACCACTCCACGACGGAGTTGATCATCCCGAAGAGCAGCCGGGTCGCCAGCCGGGCGTCCACGTCGGAGCGCAGGTCGCCGTCGGCCGCGGCCTCCTTGAGCAGCGCGGCGACCTGCTGGTCGAACTCGCGGCGGCGGGCCATGGCCCAGCGCTCGGTGTCGGTGTTGCCCCGCACGCGCAGCAGCAGGGTGACGTAGGGCAGCTCGGCCATGAGCACCTCGGTGGTGCGCCGGGCGACGTGTTCGAGGCGGTCGACGGCGCGGCCGCGCACCGCCTGCGGCTCCTGGAGGATGCCGAAGAGTCCGTCGAGCGCCCGGCTTATCGCCCGGCGCAGCAGCTCCTCCTTGCCCCGCACGTGGTGGTAGATCGAGGACTTGGAGATGCCCGCCGCACGGGAGAGGTGCTCCATGGACGTGCCGTCGTAGCCGCGCTCGATGAAGACCTGCACGGCGACCGTGAGCAGCGTCTCGGGCGTGTAGGTGTCGCGCTTGGCTGGCATGCCTTTGATGTTATCCACAGCTGGAGAGCCCCTCTTGCACCGACCGATCGTTCGGTTGCACTATCTGTCTGTGCCCTGCGCGCGGTCACGCCACACCTGACCCGCGCTCCACCGATCACCAGCCACCCGGCTCGAGGAGGAGTTGGTCAGTCGTGACCACCGCACTCACCGCAGCGCAGCTCACCGAGAAGCACCGCGCCACGCTCGACAAGGCCCTCGCGGCCATCCGCAGCCGGGACTACTGGTCGCCGCACCCGGAGCACCCCAAGGCCTACGGCGACGGCTCGCTGAGCATGGAGGAGGGCAAGGCGGCGTTCGACGCGCTGCGCGGCGGCCGCTTCGAGCTGCCCGGCCAGCCCGGCACCGACGGCTGGTCCGCGACGGAGGTCTCCCCGTACGGCCTGGAGCTGGGCGTCGAGTACCCGCACGCGGACCTGGACGTGCTGCTGCCCGCCATGAAGGCGGCGATGCCGGCGTGGCGCGAGGCCGGTCCCGAGGCGCGGGCGGCCGTCTGCCTGGAGATCCTGGCCCGCGTCAGCGCCCGCACCCACGAGATGGCGCACGCGGTGATGCACACCAGCGGCCAGGCCTTCATGATGGCCTTCCAGGCCGGCGGGCCGCACGCGCAGGACCGCGGCATGGAGGCGGTGACCTACGCCTACGAGGAGCAGACGCGCACCCCGGCGGCGGCCGACTGGTCCAAGCCGCAGGGCAAGCGGGACCCGCTGAACCTGCGCAAGCACTTCACCGCCGTCGGACGGGGCGTCTCCCTGCTGATCGGCTGCAACACCTTCCCGACCTGGAACGGCTACCCGGGCCTGTTCGCCTCGCTGGCCACCGGCAACCCGGTGCTGGTCAAGCCGCACCCGCGCGCCGTGCTGCCGCTGGCGCTGACGGTCCGCATCGCCCGCGAGGTGCTCGCGGAGGCCGGCTTCGACGCCAACCTGGTCGCACTGGCGGCGGAGCGCGAGGGCGAGGGCATCGCCAAGGACCTCGCGGTGCGCCCCGAGGTGAAGATCATCGACTACACCGGGTCGACGTCGTTCGGCGACTGGCTCGAGCAGCACGCCGTGCAGGCGCAGGTCTTCACCGAGAAGGCCGGCGTGAACACCGTCGTCATCGACTCCACCGACGACTACAAGGGCATGCTGGGCAACCTGGCGTTCTCGCTGTCGCTGTACAGCGGCCAGATGTGCACCACTCCGCAGAACCTGCTGATCCCGCAGGACGGCATCGGCACGGACGAGGGGCACAAGAGCTACGACGAGGTCGCCGCCGACGTGGCGACGGCCGTCGGGAAGCTGCTGGGCGACGACGCGCGGGCGAACGGGCTGCTCGGCGCCATCGTCAACGACCAGGTCAAGGAGCGGCTGGACGCGGCCGCCTCGCTGGGCGAGGTCGCGCTGGAGTCGCGCACGGTGGCCAACCCCGACTTCCCCGGCGCCACGGTCCGCACCCCGGCGATGGTGAAGGTCCGCGCGGCCGAGCCGGGCGCGCCCGCCCCCTACCTGGACGAGTGCTTCGGCCCGGTCTCCTTCGCGGTGGCCATGGGCTCCACGCAGGACGCCGTGGCGCTGCTGCGGCACACCGTGCGGGAGAAGGGCGCCATGACGGTGGCCGCCTACACCACCTCGGCCGATGTCGAGCGCCTGGTGGAGGACGCGTGCCTGGAGGAGTGCGCGCAGCTGTCGCTGAACCTGACCGGCGGCGTGTACGTCAACCAGACCGCGGCGTTCTCCGACTTCCACGGCTCCGGCGGCAACCCGGCCGCGAACGCCGCGCTGTGTGACGGCGCGTTCGTCGCGAACCGGTTCCGCACGGTGGAGGTCCGCCGCCCGGCCTGAGACCCCCTCAGGCGTGATCAGGCGTGGCCCTGTGCCTGCCAGTGGTACAGGGTCATCGCCACGGACGTGGCGAGGTTGTAGCTGGAGACCTGCGGGCGCATGGGCAGGGCCACCAGGTGGTCCGCGCGCGCCCGCAGGTCCGCCGAGAGGCCCTGCCGTTCGGAGCCGAAGGCGAGCAGCGCGTCGTCCGGCAACATGAGTGCGCGCAGGTCCTCGCCGCCGGGGTCGAGGGCGAACAGCGGCCCCGGGGGGAGGTCCCCGGCCGCGCGGTGCACGACGGGCACCGCGAAGTGCAGCCCCGCGCTCGCCCTCAGCACCGTGGGGTGCCACGGGTCGACCGTCCCGGTCGTGAGCACCCCGCCCGCCGAGCAGCCGGCGGCCACCCGTACGACGGCGCCGACGTTGC
>DASSBO010000017.1:0-2737 GCA_035698655.1 Streptomyces sp. | reverse complement strand
TCCGCGCGCATCTGCGGCGTGTCCATGCCGGTGATGTGGTCGACCGCGGCGTGCTGCGCGTCGATCACGCGCTCCTGCTCGGTCACGGCCTCCTGCAGGAACAGCACCTTGGAGGCGGCGTCCCCGTACTGGTGGTAGGCGACGGCGCGGACCTCGTCACACGCCACCTCGATCGCCGCGGCACGCCCCTCGACGAGCTGCTGCACGTAGGCCTCGAGTTCGAGGATCCTGTTCTTCTTCCGGTTCCAGGCCATCAGGCGGCCCTCCCGGCGGTGATCTGCGGCAGGTCCAGGACGGCCAGGCGGTCACGCCACTGAGCGACGATCGCCTCCGCGCCGTCCTTCGCCAGCCGCACCGAGTGCGACGTCACCCGGCCGGTGCGGATCTCCACGCCGGGCACCTCGTGCACCTCGCCCGACTCCGTGTCGACCCACTCCGTAGCGCGGGCCTTCGTCATGTCGGCGAGCAGCGCCGACCGGTACGCCGGCCGGACCTGCGTCACCGTCTGCACGTTGTCGGGGGAGTGCTCCTCCACCCACGCGGTGAACGCGTCCTCGTCGACCACGGAAGCCGTCGGCTTCGGCGTCGACAGCGAGACGGTGGCGACCTTCGTGCCGTCGTCCAGCACCGCCGGGACCTGCGAGGCGCCGGACTCCTCGAGGGCCGTCTGCATCTCCGCCTTGACGGCCTTCAGCTCGGCGGCGACGGCGTCGGCGAAGGTCTTCAGCTCGGCTTCGCGGAGCGCGAGTTCCTTCATGTTCATCGGGTGTGGTTCCCTCTCTGGGTATGGGTGGGGCGCCCCCGGTTTGGGCGGGGGCGCCCCGTTCACGTGGTGGGTCAGGCGGCGGCGTGCTGGCCGGACAGCTGGGCGAGCAGGCCGCGGATCGCGGCGGCAGTCGCCATGTGGAGCGGCATCGTCAGCGCCGCCTCCGCCTCGCGGTCGATGTCCTCGATGCCGTTGGCCTTGGCCCAGTCGCGGAGCTCCTGCTCGGCGGCGCGCGCGTCGGCCTCCTCGCCGGACGGCTCGACGATCTCGCCCTCCACCACCTCGCCATCGGCGGCCGGTTCGGGCTTCTCGGTGGGCTCGGCAGTCAGCGACTTGCCCACCGAGGAGATGAAGCCGAGCTGCTTGTCGTCCAGGCCGGCGGCCTTCGCCTCCTGCCAGATCTCCCGGACCTTCTCGACGCTGCCCGCGGCCCGGGCCTCAGCGACGAAATCCCGCTGCGGCGCGGGAGTGGACCACTCGTCGACCTGCGGCCCGCCCTGCACCCGGTGCAGCTGCTGCACCGTCGCGTCCACCGGGTTGCCCTCGGCGTCGACGTTCGCGCCCAACTCCTCCGGCGTGTAGTGCATGCCGGACAGGGCCTCCTCGCACGCCTCGCGCGCCACCTCGGTGATCGCGCGGGCCTTCAACATGGCGGCCGGGTACTGCTTCCACACCTTCTTCCCGGTCAGCCCGGCCTGCTGGGCGCGGTCCAGGGTCCAGGTGCACTCGAAGGTGAAGTCGGGGTCGTCGACGCGGACGATCTGCGCGACGGCCTGCCGGTCGTCGCCCTTCACGCGCAGCTTGTGACCGGCCCGCCGTACCAGCGCGGAGATGAGCGCGGCGGACGCGGACGGCTTGCCCTCGATGACGTGGACGCCGGTGATGGCGGCCATCGGGTGCAGCTGCAGGGAGGCGGCGAACTCCATGGCCCACAGCAGGTTCGCGGGCTGCTGCCGGTACTGGGCGGGGAGCATGCCGGACACGGCGAGCCGCTCGGCGTACTCGATCTTCTCGGGCAGGGTTGCGGGGACGGTGCCCTGGTGTCGGACCAGTTCGGTGCTCATGCGGCGCTCCTTCGGTGGGTGGGGTGGTTGGGTCGGGCGCCGATCGCCCGGCGCAGCAGGGCACGGGCGGCCAGGTGACGCCGCACAGCGCGGCAGGCGGCGTACACGGCGGCGGGCATCCCCGCCGGCCGGTCACGGTTCGCCAGGACGCACACCAGGGCGCCCCCGACCGCGTAGGCCACGCAGCAGACGGCGAGGCAAAGGGCGACAGTCATCACCACTCACCCCCCGCTTTGACGCGGCGCGGCACGTGCCCGATGTGCCAGAACTGGCCGCACCGGTAGGCGCGCATCCGGCGGCCGGGGTGCTGCTGCGCGGACCGCTTCGCGTCGGCGCGGGTCTCGAAGCAGCGTTTGCCGCAGTCGCCGCAGGTGGCGAGCCACTGCATCCACGCGGGCCCGTTTCGGGTCAGCTTCACCGTCATCGGGCACCCCCGGCGGCCGGGGCGAGGAAGGCGGCGAGCCGGTCGGCCGCCCGATCCAGAGCCGCCTCGTCGGCGGCCTCCAGCCACCCGCGGGCCGCCCGGGGCTTCGCGGCATGACCGGGGCAGTAGTCCCGGCCCGCGTGCGCCACCCAGCCCGCGCGGGCGCGGGCCATACCGCGCAGCACGTTGAACGAGGGCACATCGGTGTCGCCGCCGTACTCGGCGTCGCACACCTCGCCGTCATCCAGGCCGTCGCACGTGAGGAGACGAACCGTCAGGGTGGCCATCACCGCTCACCCGCCTCGGCGTTGAGCATGCGGGCGGCGGCACGCTGCCCCGGCCGGTCGAACGACCGCGGGTCCAGCAGCGGCCGCTCGGCGGGCTGCATGATGTGGGCCTGCTCCATGTCCCCGTCGCACGACGGGCCGTGCAGGGCGCAGCGGTCAGCGGGCGGGGCGATCGCGGCGACCGTGGCGCACGGCC
>DASSBO010000016.1:0-4457 GCA_035698655.1 Streptomyces sp. | reverse complement strand
CACCGGCCGGCGGGCCAGTTCGGCGGCGCGGGCCGCCGCCTGCGCGGGGTCGAACGCGGTCAGCAGCCGGCAGTCCTGCCCGTTCCGCGGACGCAGATGCGGGAGCCAGCCCAGCCACGACCACTCCTCGACGCGGGCGGCCGCATCGCGCGCCGGGTCGGCGGCGATCAGCACGATCTCCAGCACGTCCGGCGCGTGCAGCACGGCGAGTTGGGCCAGGAGCGAGCGGGCCAGGGAGGCCAGCCGCGGCCGGGGCCCGGCCAGCCCGAGGCCGCCCGCGGTGGTCAGGTCGACGATGAGCGGGTCGCCGCGCCGGTCGGTGTGGTGGGTGGTGCCGATGCGGACGGACAGCGTGTCGGGATGGCCGGGCTCCCGTTCCCACAGGCGGTGCCCGGGGCCGAGGGCGGTGAGCAGCACGGTGGCCGGGTCGGGCCACCGGTCGTGGTCCATCTCCGCCGTCCCCGCCGGGCCGGCGCCGCCGGGCTGCGCGCGCTCCGGCTCCGGGTCCTGGCCGCCGGAGGCCAGGCGCCGCGCCCACGCGCCTATGCCGCGGCTGCGCCTGCGCGGTGTCCCGCCGGCGGCCGGCTCGACCGTCGCACCGGTGCCGGAGACCGTGGGCGCGAAGGGCAGCCGGCCAGTGGGGACGGTCTCGGTGCGCGTCTCGTCGGGGGAACCCTCAAACGCGCGGCTCTGGTTCGGCACCAGCGCGTCCGTGTGCCTGGCGGCCACCGGTTCCGTCGCGCCGCGTGCCGTGCCGCCTGCCGCGCCCTGCGCCGGGATCGCCGCGCCCTGCCCCCACGGCCCGGCGGCACCTGTCACGTGCCGCAGCTCCGGGCCGTCACCTTCGCCGCCCAACTGCAGCCGGCCCTCACCGTCGGGCACGGTCGCCCGCTCCGGCGGGGCGGCGGGCCGCGGGGAGGCGACGAGCCGGAGCGCCGACTCGCCCAACTGCAGCGACGCCTCGGGGCCGAGCAGCGTGGGACGGTCGTCGACGCTGCGCCCGTCGACGGAGGTGCCGTTGGTCGACCCGAGGTCGGTCACGGTGACTTCGCCGCCGTCCAGCACGGTCACCGCGCAGTGCAGCCGCGACACGTCGGGGTCGTCCAGTACGACGTCGGCGTCGGCGGACCGCCCGAGCTGCACGCGTCCGCCGTGCAGCAGGTGGACGCCCCCGGAGTCCGGCCCGGAGACGACGTGCAGCCGCGCCCGCGCGGAGCCGTAGGCGTCGAGCGCCGGGGGAGCGGAGGGGGTGTGCAAAGACAGCACCGCACCGTCGACGAGCGGCGGTTCGCCGACGAGCTGCCGCTGCGGGTCGAGCCGTTCCGTCCCGGCGAACAGGGCCGACGCCGTCTCTCCGCCGCCGTCACCGCGGTCGCCGCCGCCCCCGCCGCCCGCCTCGCCGGCGACCGCGCCGGCCGCGGCAGAGGTGAGCGCGCCCACGATCGAGGCGAGGACCGTGCCCGTCGGCGCCGTGACCATCAGGTCGCACGACTGCGGGGCGGCATCACCGCTCTGCGGAACGAGGACGGTCAGACGGATCTGCATCGGCTCCTCCTGGTCCCCCCACGGTCCCGTGTGAAACAGCATCTTCGCACCCGCCACGGACACCCGGGCGCACAGGCGCCGATCAATGATCATGAGTGTCCGGCCGGCGGCGCAAGACCCGCACCGGAGTGGGTGACCGGACGTCAACTCACCGTCGCCGAACCACTCATACGGTGGACGCTAGTGTGTACACGACACGCATGCGCGGTGCTCCGGAGAGTTGCCGACCACGTTTCGGGGCGGGCGCACAACGCACTGCACGGTGAGCACGAGGGGACGGGGACGAACAGGCCGTGGGCAACCAGATGAGGGTCGACCTCAGCGAACTGGAGGAGACGGTCCGCCGGCTCAGCCGGGTGACGAGCGCGATGGGCGAGTCGGTCGGGAAGGCCAAGTACAACACCTACCTGCCGGAGGGGGCCCTCGGTGAGCACTTCACCGAGGCGAGCGAACTCGCCGCCGCACACGACGTCATGAAGCGGCACATCGAGGAGATCATCGGCGTCATCCACGAAGTGATGGACGACTTCGGCAAGAACACGAAGAAGGTGCACGGCAACTACCAGAACGCCGAGCACGACGCGAAGCACGGCATGGACGGAATCCACAAGCAGAGCTTCGGCGGGTAACGGGGAGGATCACGACGAATGGGCGGCACGGAAGCGACCGCGCCGGAGAGCTTCGGCTCCGAGTACCACCCGGGGATGTGCGCCCCGGGCGAGGTCAAGACGCCGTTCGCGACGCACGAGAGCATCGACACGATGCACGCGATGCTCGCGTGGGCGAAACCGGACATCGTCATCCGGGTGGCGGGGGAGTGGCAGCACATCCACGACCACCTGGTCGGAGGATCGGGCAGCGTCAAGAGCGACTTCGACAAGGCCGTCGACCACATCCTGCAGCACTGGGAGGGAGACGCGGCCGACGAGTTCGCCAAGAAGGCGAAGAAGATCAGCAAGCAGATCGCCGACTGCGCGAGCTACGCGAAGTACACGTCGATGGCGATGGACAGCGCAGGAAGCCGGCTGAGGGACATCAAGCCGAAGGTCGACGCGATCGAGCCGCCGAGCAAGACCTCCAGCGTGCTGAACTCGGTGGGCGACGGCTTCACCCGCGACGACACCCGCTGGCGCGGCGCGATCCACAACAACCAGGGCGCCCAGGCGGCCCTGGACAACTACGACGACGACCTGTCGGCGGGCCGCGAGGAACAGCTGAAGGCGGCGGCCCTGATGGAAAAACTCGCGCTGTCGTACACGTCCCAAACGAAGGCGATGGGGTCGTGGCAGCGGAAGCAGAAGCCGAGGCGACACGAGGACAAGGACGACTACCCTGGCGAGCCGGGCGGATTCGTACCGGTCCCGGTCCCTCTGGCCCCTGATGGCCCCACATCACCCTCGGGCGGGAGTGTCCCGACAGTGCGCGTCCCATCGAGCGGGAGCGCGGTCGACGGCGGCCCCAAGGTGGGCCCGCCGGACTCACTTGACGGCCTCCCAGCTTCCAAAACAAGCATCGACGCGGCTGCTACCACCCACCCGACGAACACCGGCCATGCCGAGCCGACGACCTCCGCGCCGCGCACCGCAACACCGAGCGCAGGTGGCCCCGGCGCCGTGCCACCCAGCGAAATGCCGGGCGGCCCTGGGCGCGTCGGCCGAGCGTCCGGAAACCGCGGCATGCCGAGGGCCGGCGGCGGCTCCGGGAGCGGTGCAGCAGAGGAACACGCAGCATCCGGCCGCCGCGGAGGGATGCACGCCGGCGGGGGCGGCGGAGGCGGCGGCGGAAAGGGCTCCGGCGGCGCCGCGGGCCGTGGGCCGCTGGCTCGTCGGAAGGGCGGCAAGCTCGACGAGCCGCACCAGACGACGGGCGGCGCTCGCCCCGTCGGCCAAGGCCTGCACTCCAGCAGGGGCGGCAGCCAGGCCTCGGAGCGTGGCCGCAACGCCGGAATGCGCGGGGCGCCGATCAGCAGCAACGCCAAGGGCAAAGACGAGAAGAAGAACGAAGAGGAGAGGCCGGACTACCTCGTCGAGGACGAGGAGACGTGGATGCCGAAGCGCCGGGACGTCGCCCCGCCCACGGTCGACTGAAGCAGTATCGGCACACTACTAGGCACCGCATGATCTGGGGCGCGGCCGACGGCCGCGCCCCACCGCCGGAGGACAGAGGACTCGACACATGGCCATGATGCGTACTCTGCGCACCGTCAGCGGAGCAACTCTGGCTGGGGCGTTGCTCTTCGCTTCAGCCCCACATGCCGCGGCCGACCAGGTAAGAGACGACCAGTGGGCGCTGAACGCACTCCAGGCCAAGTCCGTCTGGCAGATCACGAAGGGCAAGGGCCAGGTCATTGCCGTCATCGATGCCGGCGTTGATGCAAACCATCCTGACCTTAGGGGCAGCGTCCTCAAGGGGAAGGACTTCATGGACGGCGGCTCTCCGGCTCCGCAGGGCGGTGATGACCACGGAACCAGCATGGCTGCGGATATCGCAGGTCATGGTCATGGACCTGGGCACGAAAATGGCGTCATGGGCTTGGCGCCGGAGGCGAAGATCCTCCCCATTCGCGACCTCGGACAGAGCTCCACAGGTTTGGCCGCATCCATTCGCTTTGCAGTCGATCACGGCGCAACCGTCATCAACATCTCCCTAGGTGGGCATGACCCGGCCCGGAAGGCGATGGAGAAGGCGATCGGCTACGCGGTGTCGCATGACGTCGTGATCGTTGCGCCGACTGGCAACAGCGGCGGGCCAGTCGAGTATCCCGCTGCGTTTGACGGCGTCGTCGCTGTAAGCGGCGTGGCGAAGGACGGCACCTACTGGACTGACTCCAGCAGAGGCGAGGAAACGCTCCTCAGCGCCCCAGCCGAGCGGATCGTCTCTGCGGGTGACTCGGACAGCGGTTACGTCATCGC
>DASSBO010000015.1:0-4156 GCA_035698655.1 Streptomyces sp. | reverse complement strand
CGACCTGCTCATCGGCGTCACCGTCGTCCTCGCCGACGGCACCACCGCGCGGTCCGGCGGACGCGTCGTCAAGAACGTCGCCGGATACGATCTCGGCAAGCTCTACACCGGCGCGCACGGCGCCCTCGGCGTCGTCGTCTCCACCACCTGGCGGTTGCACCCGCTGCCCCGCGCGAGCCGTGCCGTCACCATCCCGGTGCACGGCCCGGCCGACGCCGGACGGCTCGCCGGCCTGCTGGCCCGCTCGACCCTCACCCCCACCGCCGTCGAACTGCACCGGGAACCAGGCGGCAGCGAACTCGTGGTGCTGTTCGAGAGCATCGAGGCGTCCGTGAAGGCACAGGCGGAGGCCGCCGTCGCCCTCCTCGGGGGCGGCACCGTCACCGGCGAACCGCCGCCCTGGTTCGGACGGCGTCCCGCCGGGCCGCTCGTGCTGCGCCTCGCCTACGCCCCCTCCGCCCTGCCCCGCGTCCTGGAGGCCCTCCCCGCCGGCGCCGGCTGCACGGCGTCGGCCTGCACCGGTGTCGCCTACGCCGCCGTACCCGAGACCACCGACCTCGCCACCCTGCGCACCGCCATCCGGCCCTACGACGGCTCCGCCGTCGTCCTCGCCGCCCCCGAGGCCGCACGCGCCGGGCTGGACCACTGGGGGCCGGTGCCCGACTCCTTCGGACTCATGACCCGCGTCAAGGACCGGTTCGACCCGCAGCGTCGCCTGTCGCCGGGCCGGCTCCTCGGAGGACTGTGAATGACTGCCGACACCCCCGACACGAACCCGACCGGCACCCACGGGAACCGGCCCCCGGACGGCCGTCCGTGCGCACCACGGCCCGGCGGCCCGGTCGCCGACAGCGCCGCCGGGGCCACCGTCGGCCTGGGCATGCCCCGCGTCGGGCCGCCGCCCGACGGGCCGTTCGACGACCACCACCCGCCGGACGCCGCGCTGATCGGCGACTGCGTGCACTGCGGCTTCTGCCTGCCCAGTTGCCCCACTTACGTGCTGTGGGGCGAGGAGATGGACAGCCCGCGCGGCCGCATCGACCTGATGAAGGCCGGCCTGGAGGGCGACGCCTTCGACGCCGGCAGCGTCCGCCACCTCGACCAGTGCCTGGGCTGCCTGGCCTGCGTCACCGCCTGCCCCTCCGGCGTGCAGTACGACAAGCTGATCGAAGCGACGCGTGCTCAGCTCGAGCGGCGGACCGAACGGCCTCGTGGACAGCGGCTGCTGCGCGCCGCCGTCTACGGCCTCTTCCCGCATCCCCGCCGGCTGCGGGCACTGCGCGGACCGCTGCGCGCGTACCAGGCGAGCGGCCTGCACCGCCTGCTCGTCCGCAGCGGACTCCTCGACCGGCTGCCGAAACCGCTGCAGGCCATGGAGTCGCTCGCGCCCAGGCTCGGCCACGTCGAGCGGCTGCCCGACCGGATCCCCGCCACCGGCACCCGGCGCCGCACCGTCGGGCTGCTCACCGGGTGCGTGCAGGGCACCTTCTTCCCCGACGTGAACGCCGCCACCGCACGCGTGCTGGCCGCCGAGGGCTGCGAGGTCGTCGTGCCGCGCCGCCAGGGCTGCTGCGGCGCCCTCTCCGCGCACGCCGGACGGGAGCCGGAGGCCGTGGCCTTCGCCAAGCACGTCATCGAGACCTTCGAAGCCGAGCAGGTCGACGCCGTCGTCGTCAACGCCGCCGGCTGCGGCTCCAACCTCAAGGAGTACGGCCACCAGCTGCGTGACGAACCCGGCTGGGCCGAGCGCGCCGAAGCACTGGCCGGCAAGGTCCGCGACGTGACCGAACTCCTCGACGAACTCGGCCCCGTCGCGCAGCGGCACCCGCTGGAGATGACCGTCGCCTACCAGGACGCCTGCCACCTCGCCCACGCCCAGCGCGTCACCGCACCGCCGCGCCGGCTGCTGGGCGGCATCCCCGGCGTGCAGCTGCGCGAACCGGCCGAGTCCGAGCTGTGCTGCGGCAGCGCGGGCACCTACAACCTGTTCCACCCCGAGCCGGCGCGCGAGCTCGGCGAACGCAAGGCCGCCGCCGTCCGGGCCACCGGCGCCCGGATCATGGTCACCGCCAACCCGGGCTGCTGGATGCAGGTCGCCACGGCACTCGCCCGCACCGGGGAGCGGATGCCCGTCGCCCACACCGTGCAGGTCCTCGACGCCTCGATCCGCGGCGTCCCCGTCGAGGACTTCCTCGCCCGGTCGCTGGACGGCCCGGGCACCGTCGCCTCCGGCTGAGCCGCCCGCCTTCTTACCCTCCCGTCCCCGGAAAGGAAGGTCCATGCTCCTCGCCTCTTACCAACAGGACTACAGTCCCGTCAGCGACTCCGTCGCGCTGTCGGCCCTCTTCGCGATGCTTCCGCTGCTCGTGCTGTTCCTGCTCCTCGGCGTGCTGCGCATGCGGGCCTGGCTCGCCTCACTCATCTCGGTCGCCGTCGCCATCGTCCTCGCCGTCGCGGTCTACGCGATGCCGATCGGCGACGCGCTGAACAGCAGCCTGCTCGGCGCGGCCTTCGGCTTCTTCCCGATCATGTGGATCGTCATCAACGCGATCTGGCTCTACAACCTCACCGTGGAGACGGGCCACTTCGACGTCCTGCGCCGTTCCTTCGCCTCCATCAGCGACGACCAGCGGGTGCAGGCCATCATCATCGCCTTCTCCTTCGGCGCCCTGCTCGAGGCGCTCGCCGGGTTCGGCACGCCGGTGGCCATCTCGTCCGTGATGCTCATCGCGCTGGGCTTCCGCCCGCTCAAGGCGGCGTCCGTCGCACTGGTCGCCAACACCGCGCCCGTCGCCTTCGGCGCACTGGCCGTCCCCATCACCACGCTCTCCAGCGTCTCCGGACTGCCCGTCGACCAACTGGGCGCCATGGTCGGCCGGCAGACGCCGGTGCTCGCGCTGTTCGTGCCGCTCGCCCTGGTCTTCATCGTGGACGGCAAGCGGGGGCTGCGCCAGACGTGGCCGCCGGCCGTGGTCTGCGGCGTCGTCTTCGCCGTCTTCCAGTACCTCAGCGCCAACTTCTGGTCCGTCCCGCTCACCGACATCATCGCCTCGCTGGCCTCCGCGCTCGCCGTCCTGGCCTTCACCCGGGTCTGGCACGCCAAGGAGAGCTACCAGGAGTCGGGCACCGACGAGGACGACGCGAGCGGTGACACCGCCGGCGGCGGCACCGGCGGCGTCGCGGGCGGCAAGCCCGCCACGGACGGCGGCACCCCCGCGCCCGCCGGACCGGGCGGTGCGGGCGGCCCGTCCGCCGACGACGGCCAGGACACCGACGCGCTCGTCCTGACCCGGGTACGGGAGGAGAGCGGCCGCGACATCCACGACTCCCGGCTGGACGTCTTCAAGGCCTACGCCCCGTACCTCGTCGTCATCCTCGTCTTCGTCCTGGCCACCCGGGTGCCCGCGATCAAGGGCACCGCGCCCTCCGGTGTCGGTGACACCGGCACCGGCCTGGAGATCGCCACCTGGATCTTCAACTGGCCGGGCCTGGACATCGTCAACGCCGCCGGCGACCCGGTGGCCACCACGTTCAAGCTGAACCTGCTCTCCGCCGCCGGCACGCTGCTCCTCATCTCCGGCCTGGGCAGCATGGCGATCCTCGGCGTGAACGCGCGCCGTGGCCTGCGCGCCTTCGGACGCACCGTGGACCAGCTGAAGATGCCGACCCTGACGGTCATGCTGGTGCTGGCGCTCGGCTACCTGATGAACATCTCCGGCGAGACGACGACGCTGGGCCTGTGGGTCGCCGGCGCCGGCGGCCTGTTCGCCTTCCTCTCCCCGATCCTGGGCTGGATCGGCGTGGCCGTCACCGGCTCCGACACCTCCTCCAACTCGCTGTTCGGCGCCCTGCAGGTGACCGCCGCCGGCAAGGCCGGACTGTCGCCCGTGCTGATGGCCGCGGCCAACTCCTCGGGTGGCGTGCTCGGCAAGATGATCTCCCCGCAGAACCTGGCGATCGCGGCGGCGGCTGTCGGCTACCAGGGCCGCGAGGGCCATCTCTTCCGCCGCGTGGTGGGCTGGAGCGTGGCCTTCCTGCTGTTCATGTGCGTGCTGGTCTACCTGCAGAGCACGCCGGTGCTCAGCTGGATGCTCGTCTGATCCGAGGGTGGGGGCCCGCTTGTTGCGGCGGGTCCCCGCCCCTGTGACGTCAGAGC
>DASSBO010000014.1:0-4087 GCA_035698655.1 Streptomyces sp. | reverse complement strand
GTGGACCTCCAGCGGGTCGACCGAGTACTCGCGGGTGAGGTGCAGGCCGCGGCGGGCGATCTTCTCGGTGAGGACCGAGCGCTTGAGCCAGATCACGGAGATCAGGTAGGAGACGGTGGCCGTGATGACCATCGGCATCAGCGCGTTGATCTCGTGGGTCAGTTCGATGCAGAAGACGATGCCCGTCAGCGGCGAGCGCATCAGGCCGCCCAGCACGCCGGCGAGCGAGACGAGCGCCCAGAACCCGGCGCCGACGTGCGGGAAGACCAGACCCTCCGCCGCACCGAGCGCGCCGCCGATCATGAACATCGGGGCGAGGACGCCGCCGGAGGTCCCGGAGCCGAGGGACAGGCCCCAGATGAGGGTCTTCACGACGAGGATGCCGACGATGAGGCCGATCGTCGCCTGCCCGGTCAGCAGCTTGTCGATGACGCCGTAGCCGACGCCGAGGGCGCGCGGCTCGAACAGGCCGCCGACGCCGATGATCACGCCGCCGATCGCGGGCCACCACATCCAGTGGACGCGGAGCTTGGAGAACATGTCCTCGGAGAAGTACACCAGCGCCGTCGCGACCATCGCGAGCAGCCCGGCGACGACGCCGGCGACCATGCACAGCAGGTAGGCGGAGGTCTGCAGGTGGTCGGGCACGTGCGCGCCGGCGAAGAGCGGGTCGCTGCCGAGGAACGGGCCGCGCACCACCGTGGCGACGACCGCGGCGACGGCGACCGGCATCAGGGAGCGGGGCCGGTACTCGAAGAGCAGCAGTTCGACGGCCAGCAGGATCGAGGCCAGCGGCGCGTTGAACGTCGCGGCCATGCCCGCGGCGGAACCGGCGACGAGCAGCGTCTTGCGCTCGTCGGCCGTCACGCGCAGGAACTGCGAGACGATCGAGCCGACGGCGCCGCCCGTCATGATGATCGGGCCTTCGGCGCCAAACGGGCCGCCCGTGCCGATGGAGACGGCCGCCGACGTCGGCTTCAGCACGGCGACGCGGGGCTGGACCTTGCTGCCGCCGATGAGGATGGACTCGATGGCCTCGGGCATGCCGTGGCCACGGATCTTCTCCGAGCCGTAGCGGGCCATCAGGCCGATCACCAGGCCGCCGATGATCGGCATGAAGAGGATCAGCCACCAGTGGTGGGTGCCGGCGGGGTGCGCGGTGCCGAAGCTGAACCGGCCGTAGAAGCACAGGTTCGTGAACAGGTGGATGAGCTTCAGCAGGCCGACGGCGATCATGGCGGCCGCCGCGCCGATCGGGACCGCCAGCGCCGTGATGGCGATGACGCGGGGTGGAACGTTGAAGTCCCCGTGCTCGGTGATCACGGGGATGCGAGGGCCTTTGCGGCCTCCCGTGCTTGCTCCGTGACCGTTGTCGGTCTGGGTCCGTGCAGGGGCGGACCGGGGCACGGGGTACCTCCGTTCGTCGTCTGTGGTGTGGCCGGCTTCGTTGCCTCGCCTGAACTCGTCATCCGGGCAGGACGGCGCAACGCCGGGCCTGGATGATTCACAAGGTTATCATTGCACACTGCAAAGATGGGCCACGGGCAGAACGAGACGGGTATGAAGGACGCCATGGGGCAGGACGGCGAGAGCCGGGCGGACGGCACGGCGGACGACGGCGCGGACGGTGACACGCGCGGCCACCGCGAGGGGGAGGCGACGGACGAAGCCGGCACGTCGTCGCAGGCCAGGGAGGCCGACGAGGTCACCGCCGCGGTCATGGCGGCCGCGCAGACGGTGCTGGCGATCTCCGCGCGGGCGCTCGCGCAGACCGACGCGACGCTGACACTTCCGCAACTGCGGGTGCTCGTGGTGCTGAAGGGACGGGGCCCTGTGAAACTCGTCTCGTTGGCGACGACGCTGGCCGTGAACCCGTCGACGGCCATGCGCATGGTGGGCCGCCTGGAGACCGGTGGCCTGGTCGACCGTCGCACGAACCCGGCCAACCGGCGCGAGGTGATCGTCAGCCTCACCGGGCAGGGCGGCGCCCTGGTCGAGGAGGTGATGGCGCACCGCCGGGCCGAGGTCGCCGCGCTGGTCGGCCGGCTGCCGGCGGAACAGCGGGCCGGGCTGGTGCCCGCGCTGCGCGCGCTGACACATGCAGTGGAAACCCCGGCCGAGGGCGAGCCGGCGGCGGCAGATTCGGGAACGCGTGATCAGGACGTCTTCCACGCGGTGCGGCGCGGGGGCGGTCTCGTCGACGACCCGCTCGACCCGGCGCCCAACAGCCGTGCCGAGTGACGGTTCTGCCGTCGGCCACCCGCATCCGGGTGGCCTCTATCACATCGCAGGCGCAACGATCTTCGCGCCGCCGGTCCCGGCCGGCTCAGTCGCCGATCGGCGCGCCGCAGCGCGGGCAGGTCGTCGGCGGTGCGGAGTCGGCCATCCGGCCGCACGCGTCGCAGACCCGGTCCAGCAGGCAGGCCTGCTCGCCGCCCTCCTCGTCGCGCACCGGCGCGGCAGGTGCCGCAGGCGGCGTCTCTCGTTCGTCCATGTGACCAGTATCCGGCCGGACGCCTGAACCCGGAACCCGTTCGGTCCCCGCACGCTCGCAGCCCACGTCGCGGCGCAGTGCAATCGCGGTATGCGGGATGTACGGAAGACCACCTTTGACGTGCGCCGGGCCGCCGTGACGGCGGTGGGTGCGGCCGCGGCCCTGCTGCTCGGCCCGGCCCTGCCGGCGAACGCCGCGCCGCCCGCACCCCGCCGGACGGACGTGCAGCAGGCCACCGCCACCTACGCGTGCCTGGGCCGGCACGGCACGGTGAAGCTTCGCGCGGCACGGATCTCCGGTGACCGGGTCGAGATCATCGTGACCGCCCCCGGCATCCCCGCACCTGTCACCCTCGCGGCCGGCGACGTGGACGTGACGCTGCGCCTGTCCGCCCACCGGCACGGCCACCGCCGCACGGTCGCCTTCACCGGCAGCAACCCGCGTGTTCGCAAGGGCGGGCCGCTGCGCGTGGGGCCGCTGCGGGCGAAGGTCGCCGAGGACACCCGGCTGGACTCCCTTCGCGGCAGGAACGCCACGGCGCTCGAGCTGCGCCGCGGCCTGCTCGGCGTCCGCTGCACGGCGCTGTCCGCGCAGCGGCCCGGCCCGTTCCGCTTCTGACGCGAGGCCGGAACGGGCCGGGCCGAGCCGTGGGGTGACGGACGGGCGCCTCAGTACCCCAGGCCGTGCCCGAACGGGTAGAGCGTGCTGTCCGGATCGTCCCAGACGGGGATCGACACCGGCAGCTTGCCGACCGGGTCGACATCCCCGTACAGCACGCGGGCCAGCGACTGCAGCGAGGGCACCGTGTACGAGTACGTCGCCAGGTACGCCTGGACGTCCGGGTAGCGCTGCACGTCGTAGGGGTTGCGGACCGCGGCGACGACGACCGGGGTGCCCGTCGCGCGCAGCGACTCGACCAGCTTGGCCTGCGCGGCGCCCTTCTCCCCGCCCGCCGCGGCGGCGTTGGCGGTGACCACGACGAGGTCGGCGTCGCGTGCGGCGGCGCAGGCGGCGTCGATGGTCGCGGAGGAGGGGACGGCCCCGGTGTAGACGCGGGTGGCGGTCTGCCCGTCGCGCGCGGAGATCGCGTCGGCCAGCGTCGCGGTCGTCGAGGAGCCCCAGCCGGCGACGACGACCTTCCGTGCGGTGCCGCCGGCCAGCGGCAGCAGGCCGCCCTCGTTGCGGACCAGAGTGATCGTGTCGTCGGTGATCTGCCGGCAGACCTCCTGGTGCCGCCGCTTGCCGACGACCTGCACGGCCCGCTCGGGCCGCACATACGGGTGGAACAGCCCGCGCCGCAGCTTGTGCAGCAGCACCCGGCGCACGGACGCGTCGACGCGCTCCTCGCTGATCGTGCCGTTCTTCACCGCGTCCAGCACGGCGCCGAACGCCACGTCCATCTCCGGCGCCAGCACCAGCTGGTCGCAGCCGGCCTGCAGTGCGCGCACCGGGGCCACGTCCGGCGGGAAGTCCTCGGAGGCGCCGCGCATGTCGAGGGCGTCGGTGACGATGAGGCCGTCGAAGCCGAGTTCCTCGCGCAGCAGCCCGGTGATGATCGGGCGCGACATGGTGGCGGGCACGCCCGTCGCGTCG
>DASSBO010000013.1:0-4386 GCA_035698655.1 Streptomyces sp. | reverse complement strand
CCGATCACGACGGCCAGCGCGAACGCCCCGACCGTCACCCGTGCCGGGTGCGACCGGAACAGGGGGAGGCGTCGCCGCGCGGCCCACGATGCGGCCATACTGCTCCGGCTCCTCTTTCCCGAGCCCGGCCGGTCGCCGGGCGGCGGGCGGCAAGCTTAGTCAGCCCGGTGTCTTCCCCGTACGCTGAGGTGCGCTGAAGGGCGTGTTTCGGAACACGCCCGCAAGGGCCGACGGCCGCCGGACGGGTGAACACAGGGATGACGAGACGTTGAAGCGCGAGGCGATACCCGGCACCTTCCTCGGCGACTACGAGCGCCTGCTGTCCGAGGTGTCCGACACCGGGCGGCTGCTGCGCCGCGACGAGCTGGACGGGCTGCGCGAACTGGGGGAGCGGGCGGCCGCCGCCGGGCACGGGCTGCGGCAGCTCGTCGGGCTGTACCTGGGCGAGACCCGGCGGCTGTGGGGTTCCCTCCCGGGCGTGGCGCGGGCGGCCGGTGCCACCGAGCGGTCCCGCACCGGCGACGCCCTGCTCGCCGCCGTCGACGCGGCGATCAGCGCACTCGGCGAGGGGCACGAGCACGCCCAGTGGCTGGCGATGCGCCAGGAGGAGGGCGAGCGCCGCGAGTTCGTCGACGACCTGCTCTACGGGCGCAGCGATCTGGGCCGGCTCGCGGAGCGCGCCCAGCGCTTCGGGCTGCGTCTCGGCCGCTCGCACGCGGTGGCCGTCGCGGCCGGCGAGGAGAAGTACGACGACGTGCACCCCACCGTGCGGCGCATCGAACGTGAGCTGCTCGGCAGGTTCGGCGAGCGTGACGTGCTGCTGGCGACGAAGGAAGGCCGGCTGGTGTGCATCGCCTCGAGCAGCGACCGCGGCCTCGTCGACGCGTTCGCGGCGCTCGCAGAGCGGCCCGGCTCCGGCTATCCGGCCGCGCAGCGGGTGGCCGTCGGCCGGGAGCACAGCGGGGCGAGCGGCGTGGTCCGCTCCTACGAGGAGGCGCTGAACGCGCTCGAACTCGCCGGCCGGCTGAAGCTGCCCACCGTACGGGTCAGCGCGTCCCAACTGCTGGTCTTCCCGGTGCTGCTGCGCGACCGTGCCGCCATGGCCGACCTGGTGCGCACGGTGCTCGGGCCGCTCACGCAGGCCCGCGGCGGTGCCATGCCGCTGCTGGAGACGCTGACGGAGTGCGCGACGGCCGGCTACGTCAACGCCGAGGCCGCGCGGCGGCTCGGGGTCAGCGTGCGGACTCTGTCCTACCGGCTGGACCGGGTGCGCACCCTGACCGGCTACGACACCGGCGACGCGCTGCACCGCTACACGCTGGAGACCGCCGCGATGGGCGCCCGGCTGCTGGGCTGGCCGGACAACGAGCTCTAAGTCAGTACATCCAGCGCCTCGCGCTTCCCGGACGCCAGAGACACGTCAACATTGCCGGATCCCGGCAATGTGTGATCGGCGCTGCGCATGCCACGATCAGGGCACACCGCAGCAGGGCGCCGGGCGGGAGGCCACCGGCCTTTCCCCGTGCATCCGCTGCCCGGTGACCGGCTGTCTGTCGTTTGTGCAGGCAGGAGGCGGTGAGGTCGAAGCCCTCCACGGGGGTGGGGGCATCGACGTCGCACGCCGGCCACGGCGCCGCACCCGCAAAGGGGCCCGAGGGGGCGGTGCGGCGCCCGAGGGGCCGACGAGGACTCGTCGGCCCCTCGTTGCCGTATTCTGACAGCCGCCCGGCCGAGAGGTTCAGCTCCGCCGCAGGGCCAGCTCGCGCTCGACACGGGAGCTGTCGCGCTCGAAGGGGACGGTGCGCCCGGTCGGCACGAAGCCGGCCTTCCGGTACAGTGCCTCGGCGCGGTGGTTGTCCTCGTGGACGAACAGCCGGATGCGGTCCACCGGCGGCTGCAGCCGCCACGCCCACTCCTCCGCCGCCCGGAACAACGACAGCGCGACTCCGGTGCCGCGCGCCTCCGGGCGGACGAAGACGCCCACCACCTGCGCCTGTTCGACCTGCGGCACGTCGCCGAAGAAGGTCTCCACGCCGAGCCGTTCCACCAGCACCGAGACCGTGCCCAGCCACCGCCCGTCCGCCGCCTGGGCGACGAACTGCCGCGAGGCGCTGCCCTCCTCGGAGTCGGCGGCCCGGCCCTGCCAGAACGCGTCGGGATGCGCGAGCGACTGCTCGTAGGTGTTGAAGAAGGCGAGGTCGGCGACCGGGTCCTGCAGGGCGGCGAGCCGCAGCTCCTTGACCTGCTTCCAGTCCCCGGCGCGTACGTGCCGGACGGTGTACTCCATCCGCCGATGCTCGCACGGTCCCTCCGCGGTCACGACGGCTTTTCCTGCGGGCCGCCTGTCGGGAACCGGACGTGACGGAGCGTTCGAGACTGCCGGATCCTGGCAATGTGACGCGGTCACGTCGCGTGTCACGATGACGGCACACCGCAGCCGGAGGGGGCAGGGCGATGGGTGCACTGATCGGCACGGCACTGGAGTTTCCGGCCGTCCTGTTCGGTCCTCCGCTCCTCGTCGTCCTGGCGTACTGGCTGTTCGTGCTGGTGGGAGGGGCAGGCCTCGACGCCTTCGAGGGGAGCGGCGGCGTCGAGGCAGGCACCTCCGCGGCCGGCCACGGGTCGCTGCCGGCCGCGTGTGGCCTGGGCGGCGTGCCCGCGACGGTCGCCGTCTCCGTCCTCACCGCGATTGCCTGGTTCTGCGCACTCGTCGTCACGGCGCTCCTCCACACGACCTGGCTGCGGACGCTGACGCTGCCGCTGGTCGTGGCCGTCGCCTGGGCGGCGACGCGGCTGCTGCTGCGGCCTCTCGGCCGCCTCGGCGCGCCCGAGGCCGGCATCACGCACCGCGAGTTCGTCGGCCGCACCTGCACGGTGCGCACCGGCCGGGTCGGTCCCGACTTCGGGCAGGCCGAGGTGGCCGCCGACGACGGCGCCAGCTCGCTGGTGCAGGTGCGCACCGAGGACCCCACCGACGCCGCGCGGCTGTACGCCGGCGCGCAGGCGCTGATCTTCGACCACGACGCCGAGGGCGGTTTCTTCCGGGTGACGCCCCTCCCGCCGGCGCTCCACCCGGACACCCCGGACACCCCGCTCCGCTGAACAGAAGGACCCGACATGAACGTCATCACCACGGGCCTCGGCGTCCTGCTCGCCGTGGCCCTCGTGCTGGGACTCGCCGTCCTGGTCACCGTCAGCAGACTCTTCCGCAAGGTGCCGCAGGGCAAGGCGCTCATCGTCTCCAAGATGCGCAAGGTCGACGTGACCTTCACCGGCACCGTCGTGCTGCCCGTCCTGCACAAGGCCGAGGTCATGGACATCTCGGTGAAGACCATCGAGATCGGCCGCACCGGTCACGAGGGCCTCATCTGCCGGGACAACATCCGCGCCGACATCCGCATCTCCTTCTTCGTGCGCGTCAACAAGACCGTCGACGACGTGGTGAAGGTGGCCCAGGCCATCGGCACCGAACGGGCCAGCGACCGCGAGACGCTGCAGGAGCTGTTCAACGCGAAGTTCTCCGAGGCGCTGAAGACGGTCGGCAAGCAGCTCGACTTCGCCGACCTCTACACCAAGCGCGACGAGTTCCGCGACCGCATCATCGCCGTCATCGGCACCGACCTGAACGGCTACAGCCTCGAGGACGCGGCGATCGACCACCTGGAGCAGACGCCGCTCGCCCAGCTCGACCGGCAGAACATCCTCGACGCCCAGGGCATCCGCAAGATCACCGAGCTGACCGCCGCCGAGCACATCCGCACCAACGAGTGGCAGCGCAACGAAGAGAAGGAGCTGACCCGGCAGAACGTCGACGCCCGGGAGGCCGTCCTCGAACTCGAACGCCGGCAGGCCGACGCCGAGATCCGCCAGCAGCGCGAGATCGAGACCGTGCGGGCACGCGAGGAGGCGGAGACCGCGCGCATCCAGGCCGAGGAGCGGCTGCGCGCTCACACCGCGCACCTGAAGACCGAGGAGGCGCTCGGCGTCCAGAACGAGAACCGGGAGCGGGAGGTCGTCGTCGCCCAGCTCAACCGGCAGCGGGTCGTGGCCATCGAGAACGAGCGGATCGAGAAGGACCGGCTGCTCGAGGTCATCGCACGCGACCGGGAGACCGAACTGCGGCGGATCGCCGCCGACAAGGAGGTCGAGGCCGAGCGGCGGGACATCGCCGACGTGGTGCGTGAACGCATCGCGGTGGAGAAGACCGTCGCGCAGCAGGAGGAGGAGATCAAGAAGCTGCGCACAGTGGAGGAGGCCGAGCGCGAGCGCCGCGCCCTGATCATCGCCGCGGAGGCCGAGGCGCAGGAGCGGCTGGTCAAGGACATCAAGGCCGCCGAGGCCGCCGAGCAGGCCGCGCAGCACCGGGCGTCCGAGGAACTGACCATG
>DASSBO010000012.1:0-2850 GCA_035698655.1 Streptomyces sp. | reverse complement strand
CGGCCAGGCCGTGCTGAAGATCGAACGTCTCGCGCGCACGGTGCCGCCCGAGGCGCCGTGGACCGCCGCGCACTCCCGGCGGCTGGACAGCCAGACCTTCTGGTCCTGGTGCCGGCGCAACGTCGCGACCCCGACCGCCCGGCGGTTCCTCACCATGGTGACGGAGGCCGCCTACTGCGCCCACCCGGCCGACCTCTCGCTGCTGCACGTCCTGTACTACGCCAACGCGTCCGGCGGCTTCCGGTACCTGCTGGAGATCAGCCGCGGCATCCAGCGCTACCGCTTCGAGGGCGGCGCGCACAGCATCCCGCAGAAGCTCGCGGACGGGCTGCGGGAGGAGATCCGGCTGGGAGCCGCGGTCGGCACGATCGAGCAGCGCCGCGACCACGTCGTCGTCTCCGGCCCGGGCTTCCGGGCGGAGGGCCGCCGGGTCGTCGTCGCCGTGCCCCTGACGCTGGCCGGCCGGATCAGCTACGAGCCGGCGCTGCCCGGCTACCGCGACCAGCTGACGCAGCGAATGCCGGCGGGGGCCGCGCTGAAGTGCCTCGCCGTCTACGACGAGCCGTTCTGGCGTGCCGCAGGACTCAGCGGCCAGGTGACCAGCAGCGACGGGCCCTTCCGCGTCGCGCTGGACACCTCACCGCCCGACGGCAGCCCGGGAGTGATGTCCGCCTTCGTGACGGGCACCGCGGCACGCCGGCTGACACGCATGCCGAAGCCGGAACGGCGCGCGGCCGTGCTGGACGCCCTGGCCCACGCCCTCGGCCCCCGGGCGGCCAAGCCGGACCTGTTCGTGGAACAGAACTGGCTGGACGAGGAGTTCACCCGCGGCTGCTACCACGGGTTCGGTCCTCCCGGCGTCTACACCTCCTACGGTCCGGCGCTGCGCGCCCCGATCGGCCGCATCCACTGGGCCGGCACGGAGACCGGCGTCCACCAGATGGGCTCGATGGGCGGCGCCGTCGACTCGGGACGCCGGGTGGCCCGCGAACTGCTGGCCCTGGCCGCCGGCGAACGCGTCGCCGAAGCGGTGCCCGGCGGGAGGGGTGAGCATGTCTGAACGCACCGACCGCACCCGCCCGGACAAGCCGCTGCTCATCGTCGGCGGATACGGCCTCGTGGGCGCCCAGGCGGCACGGCTGATCCGCGACCGCCGCCCCGGGCTGCCGCTGCTGCTCGGCGGACGCCACCCGGAGCGCGGCCGGGCGACGGCCGCGGCGCTCGACGCGGCGGCCGTCCGGGTCGACGTGGGGTCCGCCCGGCCGCTCGCCGACCTGCCGGAACCGCCCGGTGCGGTCCTCGCGGCGGTCAGCGACCCGGGCGACCACCTGCTCGTCGACGCGATGCGCCACGGCATCCCGTACGCCGACATCAACCGGGCCGGACCGGCCGGCGTCCTCGACGTGACCGCGGCCGCGGCGCGGGAACGGCCCGCTGCCGCCGTTCTGTTGTCCGGAAGCTGGCTGGCCGGGCTGTCGGCGCTGCTCGCCGCGGCGGCGGTGCGCGAGACCGGCGGAGCCGAGCGCGTGGACATCGCCGTCCTGGCCTCGTCGGACGACCGGGTCGGCCCCGACTCCTGGGGCTTCAGCGACCGGCTCGCCTGGCCCTACTACGCGATGCGGGACGGCAGGCGGGAACCCGCCCACCCGCTCACCGACCTGCGCGCGGTGCGCTGCGCCGACGGTCTGGACCGGCCGGCCGCACTGGTCGGCACCCTGGAGCAGACCACGCTGCCCGTCACTCTCGGCGTGCCGACGGTCGAGACCAGGATCGCGCTGCAGAGCAGCACGGCTCTGTACGGCCTCGTCGGGCTGAAGCGCTCCGGTGCGCTGCGCGCCCTGTCGCGGCCGGCGCTGCGCACCGTGCGCTCGGCACTGCTGCAGCGCCCCGGCCGCGGCGACTTCGCCGGGATCACGGTGACCGCACGGGGAGCAGGCGGACGTTCCGCGACGATCGACTTCCTGGACACCCGCGGCCAGGCCCATCTGAGCGCGCTCGGCGCCGCGTGCGCCGCCGAGCGGCTGCTCGGGGCGGAGTTGCCGGCCGGCATCTGCTTCCCGGAGCAGTTCGCGGACCCGGACGCCGACATCGAGCGGGCGCGGCAGGCCGGCGTCGTGGTGCGCCGGACCGGGTCGCACGTACACCCCACCGTCACCGCCGCCACGGCGTGAGAGGAGAGCACACCCGATGAACACCAGGAACACGCCGGCACTGCTGCTGTGCGCACTGCGTTCCGTCGGCGGCGCCGCGTTCGTGGCCCCTGCCGCAGGGACGCGCACGTTCGGGATCGAGGACGACGCGGAGGGGACCTATCTGGTCCGGCTCTTCGCCGCCCGCAACCTGGCCTTCGCCGCCGGCGTGCTGGCGAGCAGGGGGCGGGCACGACGCCTGTGGTACCAGGCCGGCATCGCCTGCGACGCCCTGGACACCGCGGCCGGGCTGCTCGGGCTCCGCGCGGGCAAGAAGCCGTCCTCGGCGGCGGTCGACACCGGTGCGGCGCTCGCCGCGACGCTGCTGGGCGTCGCCGGGCTGCTCACCGAGCGCGCGCACGAGGCGGGTGCACGATGAGCGGCAGAGTGTGTGTGATCGGGGCGGGGGCGTCGGGCATCGCGATGTGCCGCGCGCTCGTGCTGCGCGGCGTGCCGTTCGACTGCTACGAACGCGGCCCGCGGATCGGCGGCCTGTGGCGCTATCCCGCGCCGGACGGCCGGAGTTGCGCGTACCCGTCGCTCTTCGCCAACACCTCCAAGACCGTCATGCAGTATCCGAGCCACCCGATGCCGGAGGATTACCCGGAGTATCCGCACCACACGCAGGTGGCCCGGTACTTCGACGACTACGCGGACCGCT
>DASSBO010000011.1:0-5773 GCA_035698655.1 Streptomyces sp. | reverse complement strand
GCGTTGGCCGCCGTGTGCGCGGTCGGCGCCGGCATGGGGCTGAGGCGGCAGCAGCTGGTCGTCCTCCTCGAGGCGGGGGTCGTGGCCGGGACGTTGTTCGGTCTGGACGGCCGGCTCTCCGCGTGGCGGCTCGCCGTGCTGTGGGAGCTCGACGCGGCCCGCGAGTCGCAGAGCCGGCTGGCAGTCGCCGAGGAACGGCTGCGGTTCGCCCGCGACCTGCACGACGTGATGGGGCGCAACCTCGCCGCCATCGCCCTCAAGAGCGAGCTGGCCGCCGCACTCGCCGAACGCGGCAAGCCGGACGCCGTCGGCGAGATGCGCGACGTGCAGCGGATCGCCGTCGAAGCGCAGCAGGAGGTGCGCGGCCTCGTGCGGGGTTACCGGGTCACCGACCTGCGCACGGAGCTGTCCGGCGCCCGGTCCGTGCTGCGGGCCGCCGGCATCGACTGCGGTGTGACGGAGGAGGGAGGCGGCGCCGGCGCCGTGCAGTGTTCGGCCGAGGCGCAGAGCGCCCTGGGCTGGGTCGTGCGGGAGGGCGTGACGAACGTGCTGCGGCACAGCGACGCGGCACGGTGCCGCATCAGCCTGCGCGCCGACGGCCTCGACGGCGTGGCCGTCGAGATCGTCAACGACCGTGCACGTCCACGAGCGGCCGGGCCCGGCGCCGGCAGTGGGCTGGCCGGGCTCACCGAGCGGATCGAGGCGGTCGGCGGCTCACTGACCGCCCGGCACGAACCCGACGGACGGTTCCGGCTGGTCGCCACCGTCCCCGCAATGACAGGAGAAGCGGCGTGACGAACGAAGCCGGACCGGTGCGCGTGCTGCTCGCCGACGACGAGCACCTCATCCGCGGTGCGATGGCCGCGCTGCTGGCCCTCGAGGACGACCTGGAGGTGGTGGCCGAGGCCGCGACCGGCGACGAGGCGCTGGCCATGGCCCGTGCGCACCGGCCGGACGTCGCCGTGCTGGACCTGCAGATGCCGGGCCGCGACGGGCTGGCCGTCGCTGCGGAGCTGCACGAGGCGCTGCCGGCGTGCCGCACGATGATCGTCACGAGCCATGGCCGCCCGGGCTACCTCAAGCGGGCCCTCGCCATGGGCGTCCGCGGCTTCGTGCCGAAGACCGTCTCGGCGCGCGACCTGGCCGGCGTCATCCGGACGGTGCACGCGGGCGGGCGCTACGTGACGCCGGAGTTGGCGGCCGAGGCCATCAGCGCGGGTGACAGTCCGCTGACGCCGCGGGAGGCCGAGGTGTTGGCGCTGGCCGCCGACGGGACGGCCGTCGCCGAGGTCGCCGCGCGGGCGGGGCTGTCGGCGGGCACCGTCCGCAACCACCTGTCCGCGGCGGCCGGGAAACTCGGCGCCGGCAACCGGCATGCCGCGGTGCGCATCGCCCGTTCGCGCGGCTGGATCTGACGACATGCCGCAGACACTCGCAGTGCTGCGCACGTCAGCGCGGGATCTGCTCGACTGGGTGCGCAGACGGCCGCGGCCGGGTGCCGCGACGGCCCGTCACACGATCCGGCACTCGTCGGACGTCCGGATGGCCGTCCTGGCGCTGGCCGTCCCCGAACTGATCGCGGAGGGTCTGATGGACGTCGCCCTGCCGCCGGACGGGCGGGCCGTCCACATCCTGTGGATGACGCTGCTCGCCCTGGCCGTCCTGTCCTTCCTCGTCTCGCTGGCCCGCCGCCCCCACCTGGTGGGCGACCGGCGAGTCGTCCTGCAGGCGGGGCCGCTGGGCACGGTCCAGGTGCCGCCGGCCGCGGTCTCGGCGGTCCGCACAGAGCTGCGGGCGACGAAGGGGCTCGGCGTCCGCGCCGTCCCGGACGACGACCGGGCCGTCGCCTGCTCGCTCGGCGGCACGACGCAGCTGGTGCTGGAGCTGACCGAGCCGGTGACCGTCCCGGTGGGCGGGCGAGGCCGGCGAGGCCGGCAGGTGGAGGCGCTCAGGGTGTACTTCGCGGCCGACGACCCACCGGCCGCCGCGCGTCAGGTGAGGGCGTCGGCCAGGACCTCGGCGGCCGAGGCGACCAGGGGGTAGTCCGGCTGCGCGTCCTGGGTGTGCTTCGTGGTGAGGACCGCCAGGACGAGGGGGCCGCGGTGCGGGCCGGCCGGCCAGGCCAGGCCGACGTCGTTGTTCGTGCCGTAGGCGCCCGAGCCGGTCTTGTCGGCGATGGCCCAGTCGTCGGGCAGGCCGGCGCCGAAGCTCCTGGTCCGGGTGGTGTTGTGCAGCATCCAGTCCGTCAGGCGGCGGCGGTCGCGGCCGGTCAGGGCGTGGCCGACGGTGACCCGGGCGAAGGTGCCGGCGATGGCGCGCGGGCTGGTGGTGTCCGTAACGCGCCAGGGTTCGGCCGAGTTCAGTGCGGTCTCCCACCGGTCGAGCCGGGTCGTCGTGTCGCCGGTCGAGCGGCAGAACCGGGTGATGGCCTCGGGCCCGCCGAGTTGACGGAGCAGCAGGTTGGCCGCGGTGTTGTCGCTGTAGCGGAGGGCAGCGTCGCACAGCTCCTCCACCGTCATCCCGTCGGCCAGATGCTGCGGCGTTCCGGTGATCGGGGAGTAGGTGACCAGGTCGTCCTCGGTGTACCGGATGCGGCGGGCCAGCACCTCGCCGTGCCGGTCGAGGTCGCGCAGCACGGCGGCCGCCGCGAGCGGTTTCCACACCGAGCACATCGGGAAGCGCTCGGCGGCGCGGTGCGTCACCGTCCGGCCGGTGGCCAGGTCGAGGCCGTAGACGCCGAGACGGGCGCCGTGCCGGGCCTCGAGCCGGCGCAGCCGCCGCGTGACGGCGGGCGGCGCGGCCGTGGCCGCGGCAGCAGCCGGCGGTGCCCCGACGGCGAGGGCCGTGCCGGCGCCGACGGCGCAGGCGGCGGCGCCGAGCAGGGTGCGACGGCTCGGGCGGGCGGTGGACACGGTGGACGGATGCATGGCGGTCCCCTTGGGTGGCGATCGGTCGTAAAGGATCACGATGCCCGGCGCGTTCCCGGTTCCCGGTCAGCCGATGGCGGAGCGCAGTTCGGGGGCCAGGCCGTGCGCGTAGCCCCTGCGGGTGGGGTGGTAGGCGTCCGCAGCGTCGGGAAGTTTGCCGTTCAGCCACGGGTCGGCGGCGCACATGTCGTGGCCGGTGAAGTGCCGGATCGAGCTGACGTAGACGAAGCCCGCGGCGGCGGCGCGTGCGGCGATCGCCTTGTCGAGGTCGTCGGCGATCCGGTTGAGCTGCCGGGCCTCCGCGGCGGTGACGCCGTCCGCGGCCGCGCAGCCGACGTCGGGGCCGAAGAGCCGGGCGTAGCCGAGCACGACGACCGTGGCGTTCGGGGCGGCGGCGCGGATCGTCGCGTAGGCGCGGTCCAGTTCGCCGGGCAGTTCGTGCCGGATGACGTGTTCGGAGTGCGCGACGGCCGTGTCGCAGCCGGGACTCCAGTCGCCGGTGCAGCCGAGGAGGAGACCGCCGAAGCCGATGTCGTTGCCGCCGATCGTCAGCGACACGTAGTCGGTGTCGGCGCTGAGGTACCTGGCCTGGCCGGGGATGTCGTCCGTGGTGGCGCCCTGGCAGGCGACGAACGTGAGGCTGGTGTGCGGGCGCTGCCGGGCGACGAGGTACGGGTAGGCGTAGGTGTTGCGGCCGCACAGGGGGCTGAGGTTCGTGCTGTGGGCGCCGTTGCCGGCCGAGTAGGAGTCGCCCATGGCGACATAGCTGTCCGTCTCCGCGGCGGACGACGGGGCCGACGGCGTCAGGAGCAGCGCGCACAGGGCGGCGGCGACGGCCGTCCCCGGCAGGCGGCGGATGCGGGTTCTCGGCATGACCTGACCTTTCTGGCGGGGCTCGGACCTGCACGGTAGGCAGGCCGCCCCGGCGGCGGCCGTCGGCGCGCGCACCGACGGCCCGGTGTGGGCGAACGTGCGTACGCCGTAGGGCGTAAGGCATACGGCCGACGGCCTGCGCGCCGGCACGGCTGTAGCGGCGGGTTCACGCCAAGTTTTCGCGGACACCGTTCACCTGACCGGGTGACGGCTCTACGGTGAGGCGCCGGTCATTCCGCACCCCCACTCCGTAAGGACCCGCCGATGTCCAGACGTATCCGGTCGGCATGCGCCGCAGCCACGGTCACCGCCGCCGCGCTGCTCACCGTGACCGCCGCGTCCCCCGCCGAAGCGCAGCCGCAGCACACCGCAGCGGCTGCGTTTTCCTTTGCCCAGACGACCACCGTGGGCGTGCACAACGCCTACGAGAAGGACAAGTACCCCTACCTGGCCGACGCCCTGGACTCCGGCGCGGCGCTCGTCGAACTCGACGTGTGGACCAACGACCTCGGGTACGGCTGGCGTGTCGGGCACACCAGCCCGTTCTGGAACGACAACAACTGCGAGAACGCCGGCTCGCCGGCCGAACTGCGCACCGGCCCGCGGAACACGAATCTCAGCGGGTGCCTCGCCGACCTGCGGGCCTGGCACCAGGCGCATCCCGGGCACCGGCCCGTCGTCGTCAAGCTCGAGCTGAAGGACGGCTTCCGCGACGTCAGCGGGCGCGGCCCCGACGAACTGGACGCGCTGCTGAACGACTACCTCGGCGACGCGGTCTTCGGCCCCGGCGACCTGACGGGCGGCGACTACGCCACCCCGGACGCGGCGGCACGCGCGGGCGCGTGGCCCGCCCGGGAGGCGATGGCGGGGAAGTTCCTCTTCGAACTGATCCCCGGGACGGTCGAGGAGAACGACCCGTTCGACACGCTGTGGACGGACCGGGAGTACGCCCTGCACCTGCGGGACCTGGCGGCGGCGGGCCGGCTGGACGAGGCCGCCGCGTTCCCGGCCGTGCACGGCGCACAGTCCGGCGATCCGCGCGTCCAGCGGTACGCGGCGGCGCTGCGCCCGTGGTTCGTCGTCTTCGACGGGGACGCCTCGGCGTACGTCGACGGCGGCCTGGACACGGCGTGGTACGACGACAACGGCTACCTGCTGATCATGACGGACGCGCAGAACGTCGCACCGGCCATCGACGCCACGCACCCGACCGAGCAGCAGGCCCGCGACCGGGTGGCCCGGCTGGCCGCGGAGCACGCCAGCATCGCCAGCACCGACTGGTACCCGCTGCCGGACGTGCTGCAGATGACGCTGCCGCGCGGGGACCGGAGCCGCTGAGTCAGCCCGGCGTGCGGCGGCCGATCTGCATGCCGGGGCGACGGCGGTGCACGGTCAGGTAGGACAGGCCGTCCGCGCCGGCGGCGAGGCTGCGGCGCGAGCCGTGCGGCAGCCACATCAGGGCGCCGGCCGACAGCGGCTGCGGCCCGTCCTCGCCGTGCACCGTGCCGTCGCCGGAGACGACGAACACCAGGACGTCCAGGTCCGGTTCGGCGTGCGTGTCGACCGTCTCGCCGGGCGGCAGCCGCACGACGTTCGCGTCGAGCTGCCGTCCGGACTCGGCGAGCTTCCACAGCTCGCCTGCCGGTGCCGCGGGCCGGGCCGCGAGCTCGCGGGCGTCGTCGCACAGCAGGCGCGGGACCGGGGCGGGGACGTCGTCAGGCATCGGGGGCGATCCTACCGATGCGCACCTGCCACTGCTCGGGGCCGGACTCGAGGTACTCCCAGCTGAACTCGCTCCCGTGCGCGGCCTCGAACTCGCGGCGCAGCGGCTTCGGGTCGTGGTTGTTGACGAGCACGAACCCCTCGCCCGGGGCGAGCCGCGCGTAGCGGGCGAAGATCCGCGGGTGCCGCTGTCCGTGCGGGATCTCCCGCACGTCGATGCGGTCGGGCCGCTCCAGTTCCCCGCCGTCGAG
>DASSBO010000010.1:0-8562 GCA_035698655.1 Streptomyces sp. | reverse complement strand
TAGACCGGCGGCACGGGGAAGTCGGGCTCCGGCGGACGGATGCGGGGGAGCGCGGAGACGGCCTTGGCGAGCTCCTCCGGAGTGGCACAGGGCTGTTCTTCGCGGCAGGCCGTGGCTCCGTCGTTGACCAGGGCGCGCATCGCGAGTTCGGACAGCCCGCGGTGGACGCCGGCGCGGACCTGGTCGGGAGCGACGAGCGTGCCCTTGGCCAGGGCGCCGACGCCCGTCAGGCCGTAGGCGTCCTCTTCGTACGGCCACCGCTGGGTGAGCGCCGCGTACAGCAGTGCTCCGACGGCCTCGGTGTCGTCACGCTGCGGGTGGTCGCTGCTGAGGCCGCGCAGCGCGGCGCTCACGGCGAGCCCGCGGATGCGGTACTGACCGGTGCCGGTACGGAGCACGGCGCCGGGGGTCAGCCTCAGGTGGGCGAGTCCTTCTCGGTGGGCCGCCGCCATGGCCTGGGAGAGCTGGGTGACGAGCTGGTAGGCCTCGTGCGCGGTGAGCGGGCCGGCGGCGAGGAGTCCGGTGAGCGGCGTGGAGTCCGGCAGCCACTCGTGGACGACGTAGACGAGCTCGTCGGTCTCCACCGCGTCCAGCACCTGGACGAAGCGGGGGTCGCCGAGCAGAGCCGCGGAGCGGGCCGCGGCGAGCACGTGCCGCGCGCGATCGTGGTGCGCGGACAGGATGTGGACGCCGACCGCGCGGCGGAGTTTCTCGTCGACGGCGCGCCAGCTGCTGAAGCCGTCCAGTCGGGTGACGCACTCCTCGAGGCGGTAGCGTCTGGCGAGCTTGTGGCCGCTGTGCAGATCCGGGGTGGTGGCCTTCCGGGCGGACGGCGCGTCCGCAGCGGGTGCCTCGGTGTCCTGCTCGTCAGACTCTGCGGTCGTGCCGTCGGTCGTGGCCTTCTCTTCCGCGTCGGCGGTCGGGGATTCCTGCTCGCCTCCGGTGTTGGCCGCGTCGACGGCGGCTGTGCTCCGTTCCGCCACCGTCGTTCCTGCCTCCCCATTCGTTGCAGCCGATTTCTCGAAACAGCCCGGGACAATTGTGCCCACAGTTCTCCGCTCTGCACGACACGCGATGGCCGTGAATGGTTGCACGTGGCGAGTGGATCACCTGCCGAGGCGGGCGCGGACCATGCCGAGCATGGCGGTCATCTCCTCGACGCGCATGCGCTTCGCGGTGACCACAAAGACGGCCGCCAGCAGCAGGCCGCCCGCCAGGAGCGAGGCGACGGAGCCGACGAAGCCGCTGCCCAGTGCCTGGGTGATGCCGTAGACGGCGACACCCGCGACGCCGGCTGCGGGCACGGAGGCGCCGGCCAGCCGCGCGTAGGTGCGCACGACGCGGCGGCCGTCCAGGTCGCCCTCCAGGCGGTCACGCAGCCTGCGCCAGGCGACGACGACGCCGATGACGTAGGCGAGCCCGTAGGAGGCCGCCATGCCGACGACCGCCCAGCGGGCGGGCAGCAGCAGGAAGCACAGTCCCGAGGCGGCGGCGTTGACCGCGGCGACGATCACCGTGTTGTAGAACGGCGTGCGGGTGTCCTCGTAGGCGTAGAACGCGCGCAGGACGACGTACTGCACGGAGAACGGGATCAGGCCGAGCCCGAAACCCATCAGCGTGTAGCCCATGGCCTGCGACTCGACTGTGCCGACACCGCCGTAGATGAGCGTGCACATGGGCACACCGAGCGCGAGGAGCCCGAAGGCGATGGGCACGATGGCGACGGCCGAGTTGCGCAGCCCCTGCGAGATGTCGTCGCGGACGGCGCCGGTGTCGCCGTCGTTGGCCGCGCGGGAGAGCCGGGGCAGCAGCGCCGCCATCACCGAGACGGTGATGATGGCCTGCGGCATGTTCCAGATGAGCTGGGCCTGCGAGTAGGCGACGAAGCTGTTGCCGGGGTGGTTGTGAGCGGCGGCGATGTCGCCGGACCAGGTGGACAGCTGGGTGATGACCAGCACCCCGGCCTGGTTGGCCAGGACGAACAGCACGGTCCACTTGGCCAGCTTCACGGCCTTGCCCAGGCCGTGCCCGCGCCAGTCGAAGCGGGGGCGGATCCGGAAGCCGGTGGCCCGCAGGAAGGGGATCATCGCCAGCGACTGCACGACGAGGCCGAGCAGGGTGCCGATGCCGAGCAGCCGGACGCCCTCGGGCGGGATGTTGTGCACGCCCAGGTGGGACTCGCCGGATGTGCCGTAGACGACGAGGAAGAGGCACACCGAGGCGATGATGACGATGTTGTTCAGGACCGGGGTCCACATCATCGGTCCGAAGCGGCCGCGGGCGTTGAGGATCTGCCCGGCTACGACGTGGATGCCCATGAAGAAGATGGACGGCAGGCAGAACCGGATGAAGGTGACGGCGACGTTGCTCGCGGCCGCGTTCTCGGCCGTCTGCACCGACATCACCCGCAGCAGCAGCGGTGCACCGGCCACGGTGATCACCGTGAGCAGGGCGAGCACGACGCCGACCAGGGTGAGCAGCCGGTTCGCGTAGGCCTCACCGCCGTCGTCGTCCTCCTTCATCGCGCGCACGAGCTGCGGCACGAAGACGGAGTTCAGGCCGCCGCCGACGGTGAGGATGTAGATCATCGTCGGCAGGGTGATGGCGAGCTGGTAGGTCTCACCGAGGGTCGCGGTGCCGAGGGCGACAACGATGAGTGCCGAGCGGATGAAGCCGGTCAGGCGGGAGACCATGGTGCCGGCGGCCATGACGGCGCTGGAGCGCAGCAGGCCGGCGGCCTTGCCGCGGCTGCGCTGCGGTGCCTCCTGGGAGGCGGCCGGCGGGGCGGGAGCGGGCTCTTCCGCAGGGGAGGCCTCCGGGGCCTGCGGCGGCGGCAGCGGAGGCTGGGAGGGGCCCTGCGGCGGTGCCCCCTGCTGGGGCGGTGCCTGCGGCGGGGCGGCGGGGCGGTGGTCCTGGTCGCGGTAGAGGTGGGCGAAGGCGTCCGGGGTCTCCTCGCCTGCGTCCCCGTGCTGCTGGGGGCCGCTGCGCAGCAGGGCGTCGACGCCGGTGAACCGCATCGTCGACGGATCGTCGCCGTACTCCGCGTCGGGACGTCGGCCTTCCGGGTCGGGGCGCGGGGGCCCCTCGCCGGCCCCCTGGCCGCGGTCTGGGTCGTACGACGCGTTCATCACCACTGTCCCTGCCCCTGGTCTCCCGGCTGACTCAACGGTCCACCCTCTCACCCGCATCCGGATGGTCGGGCTTTCCGGCCGCGGTGTCCTTGCCCCGGTCACCCGGCTGCTGCGGCTTCTCGCCGTCGCCCTCGCCTTCGTCGTCTCCGCCGTCCTTGGCGTCCCCGCTGTCCTTGCCGTCGCCGCCGTCGTCCAGCGGCGCGTCCGGGTCCGGGGCCGGGCCGCCGCGCCGCCTGCGCTGCGTGTACATGCGGACGCCGGCCAGCACGACCAGCAGCACGCCGCCCGCGATGACGAGCAGCACCGTGGAGGTGACGGAGGTGACCTTCACCGGGAACGTCATCGGCTTGCCGTACGGCTCGCCCTGCAGCGTGTACAGCTGTGCGGTCACGGTGGTGCGCCCGTTGGCCTTGGCCGTCGTGGAGAACTTGATCGACTGGCTGTGGCCTCCGTCGACGACGACCCGCTTCTCCGGATCGTCGACCTGCAGCCCGATGCTACGGCTCGACGTCAGCTTCAGCTTCAGTCCGTCGACCTTCTGCAGCAGGTTGTTCTGCACGGTGATCGGGATCGTCGCACTGCGGCCGGACAGCGTCAGGTCGGACTTCTGGATCAGCTTGACCTTGTGCGTCAGGCCCGTCAGGTAGTCCTGCACCGAGGAGCGGAAGTCGGCGGCCTCCTCGGGCTTGCCGCGCCAGGAGTTCGACATCTCGCGGTCTATCGCGGTGCTGAAGGGCGGCATCACCCGGTCCTTGGCGGACAGGATGGCCGCGAAGTCGTGCAGCGACTCCCGGGTGTGCTGGATCTCCTCGAAGGCCTGCGTGGACAGCTCGTTCTTGCGCAGTGCGTCGGGGTAGGCGCCGGATCCCGGCACGGAACGGGTGGCTGCCGGATCGGGGGTGGCGTTCGCCGCGTCCGACAGGCTGATCCCCTCGGTCCAGGTGCCCTGGTTCTGCAGCGCACCGAGGGCGTCGGAGAGCGCGTGGGCCTGCGACACGGTGGGCGTGCGCTGCGGGACGACGACGATGCTGCGCTGCTTGCCGGGCATCTGCTGCGTGATCGACAGGGTGTGCGCGAGGAAGCGCTGCACGGCGAGCGTGGACTTGCCGGCGCCGGTGAGGTCGCCGGTGAAGGAGGTGGAGAGCCAGTAGTCGGCCACGACGGCCGTCGTCCCGCCGCCGATCGGCCGGGCGGCGGTGGGCGTGTAGGGCAGCGCCCGTCCGTCACGGAGGCTGTCGCTGCGGGCGATGACGTTGTGGGCGCCGGCAGAGGTGGCGACGTCGATGATCGACGGGTCGACGGCGCCGCGCACCGGCCAGGCGAAGTCGGTGTTCGGGGTGACGTGCAGGATCGTCTTGACCGTCCCGGTGGCGAGCTTCGTCGCCCGGCCGAGCTGCCCCAGCACGCCCGGGACCTGCTTGCCGCGGTGGGCGAGGGAGGCGATGTCGGGGTCGCCGTAGGGCAGGGCGACGACCTCTTCGCCCTTGACCGCCTCCTGCAGGCTGTGCAACCACGTCTTGGCGTCGGCCTGCTTGGTGCCATCGACGACGTGCCCGTCGGGCTTGCGCACCTTGTAGTTCCCGGTCATGAAGTCGACGGCGGCGAGCAGGTCGGGGTCGACCACCCAGGTGACGGGCCGGTCGGCGCCCAGCTCGACCATCTGCTGGAGGCGTCCGCCGGGCGCGATGGCCTTGGCGAGCTCGTCGTCGCGGAACACGGGCGTCTGCGCCTGGTCGGACTCCGTGCGCGCCGTCAGGTGGGCGGAGGCGATGAGCGGCCACGCCACGCTCAGCTGGGTCTTCTTCTCGGAGGCGGTGGGCTGCCAGGGCAGAAACGTGCGCTGGATGCCGACGACGTGGTCGTACCCCTGCTGCCGGGTCTGCCCGGTGAGGGTGACGCCCAGCTGGTAGACGCCGTTCTCCCCCAGGCCGAGCTCGTCGACCGGCACCTCGAGGGAGAAGGGCCGGGTGATGCCGGGGGCGAGCGGGTCGATCTTGGCGTGCACCCCGTGGACGGGGGTGCCGTCGCGGCCGGGGTCGAAGCCCTTGCGCTCGGCGGCCTGCTCGATGCCGCTCCTGCTGGTGAGGCCTGGGCCGAGGCGCAGGCCCACCTCGCCGGAGCTGACGGTCGACTTCCCGTTGTTCGTCACCGTGCCGGACACGGTGACGGTGTCGCCCTTCTTCGGCGCCTTGGGTGTGAGGGTGTTCACGGACACGTCCACGGTGCGCGAGCCGGTGGCCTTGGCGGCGGGGGCGGCATGCACGGCCGCGGGGGACGTCTGCGGGGTCCCGGCGGCGGGGACGGCGGAACCTGCGACGAGCGGTGCGGCCGCAAGCAGGACCGCCGCCGTGCGCCGTAGCCACCGGCGGGCGGGAGCGGTCGGGGTGTCCTGCTGTTCAGCCGCCTCGGCCACGCGCATTCCGTTCCGTCGTTCGGTCGTGGGTGTGGTGGTTCTGAGCCCCTGATGGTAACGATGTCCCGTGGGCGGAAGTGCCGCGGCTTCCGCCACGCCGACCGTCCCGACCGGGACGGGGCCGACGCGGCCTCCAGGGCCCCGACGTACCCTCTTCTGTTGTGCCGAACGTGGACCATGAGACCGAGCAGACCAGGCGCGGCCGAGAGCCGCAGACCCCGCCGCGGCCTGCGGCCCAGGAGCTGAGCGAGGTGCAGCGCCGTGCAGTCGGCGAACTGCTGAGGGTGTCACCGGTCGCCGACGACCTCGCCCGCCGCTTCCAGGCGGCGGGCCACCGTCTCGCGCTGGTCGGCGGCTCGGTGCGGGACGCCCTGCTGGGCCGGCTGGGCAACGACCTGGACTTCACCACCGACGCCCGGCCGGAGCAGGTCCTGACCCTGGTGCGCCCGTGGGCGGACGCCGTCTGGGAGGTCGGCATCGCCTTCGGCACGGTCGGCTGCACCAAGGACTCGTACCAGATCGAGATCACCACCTACCGCTCCGAGGCCTACGACCGGACCTCCCGCAAACCGCAGGTCTCCTACGGCGACTCGATCGAGGAGGACCTGGCCCGTCGCGACTTCACGGTGAACGCCATGGCGGTCGCGCTGCCGGAGAAGACCTTCGTCGACCCGCACGGCGGCCTGGAGGACCTGGCGCGCTGCGTGCTGCGCACGCCGGGCACCCCGCAGGAGTCCTTCTCCGACGACCCGCTGCGCATGATGCGCGCCGCCAGGTTCGCCTCCCAGCTCGACTTCGAGGTGGCCGAGGACGTCGTGGCGGCGATGACGGACATGGCCGACCGGATCGGAATCGTCTCCGCCGAGCGGATCCGGGACGAGATCAACAAGCTGGTGCTGGGCGGCCACCCCCGCAAGGGCCTGCGGCTGCTGGTGAGCACCGGGCTGGCCGAGCATGTCCTCCCGGAGCTCCCGGCCCTGCGGCTGGAGCGTGACGAGCACCATCGGCACAAGGACGTCTACGAGCACTCCCTGACCGTGCTCGACCAGGCCATCGACCTGGAGGAGGACGGCCCGGACCTGACCCTGCGGCTGGCCGCGCTGCTGCACGACATCGGCAAGCCGCGTACCCGCCGCTTCGAGAAGGACGGCCGGGTCTCCTTCCACCACCACGAGGTGGTCGGCGCCAAGATGGCCAAGAAGCGGATGACGGCGCTGAAGTACTCCGGCGAACTGGTCAAGGACGTCTCCCGGCTGATCGAACTCCACCTCCGCTTCCACGGGTACGGCACCGGTGAGTGGACCGACTCGGCGGTGCGCCGCTACGTCCGCGACGCCGGTCCGCTGCTGCGCCGGCTGCACAAGCTGACCCGCTCGGACTGCACGACGCGGAACAGGCGGAAGGCCGCCGCGCTGTCCCGCGCCTACGACGGCCTGGAGGAGCGGATCGCCCGGCTGCAGGAGCAGGAGGAGCTGGACGCGATCCGGCCGGATCTGGACGGCAACGAGATCATGCAGGTTCTCGGCATCAAACCCGGACCTCAGGTGGGCGCCGCCTACCGGCACCTGCTGGAGTTGCGTCTCGAGCACGGCCCGATGGGCCGGGAGGCGGCCGAGGAAGCCATCAAGAAGTGGTGGGCGACGCAGGACTGAGCCACGAGCCGGCGGACGGCGGGGCGGTGTTTCACGTGAAACGCCGCCCCGCCGTCGTCATCGCGACGGCCACCGCGGCGTAGAGGAAGGTGACCGTGAGCACGAGCGGCACGGACCGGCCGTCGGCCGGAAGCAGCACGGCGGCGACACCGGCCGCGCCGACGAAGGCCACGTTGAAGAGCATGTCGTACAGCGCGAAGACGCGTCCCCGGTAGGCGTCGTCGACGGTCGCCTGCACCGTGGTGTCCGTGGTGATCTTCGTGCTCTGGGTGCACAGGCCGAGCACGGCCGCCGCAGCCAGCATGGGCACCGGCGCGAAGGGCAGCACCAGCGCCGGCACCAGCAGCGCGGCGGCGCCCGCGCACAGTGCGACCCAGAGCTGCCATCCGGTCAGCGGCAGCCCCCACGGCGTCACGACGGCTGCGGCGAAGAAGCCGATACCGGAGACGACGAATGCCAGGCCGAGCCACTTGAGTCCCGTGGCGGGGCTGTCGCCCCAGGCGTAGCGGCTGAGCATCAGCACCATGACGGTCAGCGCGCCGTAGCCGAAGCGCATCAGCGACATGGCGGTCAGCACGCCGGCTGCCGCCCGGCGGCCGGCCAGGTGCCGCAGCCCCTCCACCAGCCCCCGGGCTGTGCCGGCGAGTGCGGAGCGGACGCTCGGCTGCACCTGGGAGGGATCCGGGCCCAGCAGGTCGCGCCCCATCCGCAGGGCCGCGAGCCCAGCCAGCAGGTAGACGACGGCGCCCGTGCCGACAGCGACGGCGTCCGAGGCCGTCGTGCCGCGCGTGAGGAGGCGCACCAGGAAGGCCAGCGCGCTGCCGAGCGTGGTGGCGATGGTGCCGGCCGTCGGGGACAGCGAGTTGGCCATGATGAGCCGTTCGCCGTCGACGACTCTCGGCAGCGACGCCGAAAGTCCGGCGAGGACGAACCGGTTCACGGCGGTGACCGACAGCGCCGACAGGTAGAACAGCCAGGTCGGCACGGAAAGCAGGACGAGAATGGTCGTGCCGGCGGCCAGCACCGCGCGGAGCAGGTTGCCGAAAAGCAGTACCTGGCGGCGCCGCCAGCGGTCCAGCAGCACGCCGGCGAACGGACCGAGCAGCGAGTAGGGCAGCAGCAGGATCGCCAGGGCGGCAGCGATGGCACCCGGGGAGGCCTGCTGCTCGGGAGAGAAGACCACGTAGGTGGCCAGCCCCACCTGGTAGACGCCGTCCGCGAGTTGGGAGAGCAGCCGCACCGTGAGCAGCCGCCGGAATCCGGGGAAGCGCAGCAGGGTGCTGAGATCGCGGACGAGAGGCATGGCGCACAGCCTCACATATCGGGGGCCGCGCACATGCCGGGGGCCGCTGTTTCACGTGAAACA
>DASSBO010000009.1:0-8198 GCA_035698655.1 Streptomyces sp. | reverse complement strand
GCCGCGCGGCAGTGTCTTCGGGTTCCTCGGGCCGAACGGCTCCGGCAAGACGACCACCATCCGCATGCTGCTCGGCCTCATCGAGCCGACGGCCGGCAACGTGCGGCTGCTGGGGCGGCCGATACCGCGCGAAGCACACCGGGTGCTGCCGCGCGTCGGCGCGCTCATCGAGGGGCCGGCGCTCTACGGCTTCCTGTCGGGGCGCGACAACCTGCTGCGCTTTGACGCCGCCGACCCGACGGCCGACCCCCGCACCCGGCGGGCGCGGGTGGACCAGGCGCTGGAGCGGGTCGGTCTGGCCTCGGCCGCGGGCCGCCGGGCCAAGGCGTACTCGCTGGGCATGAAGCAGCGCCTCGGTCTGGCGGCCGCGCTGCTTCAGCCGCGCGACCTGCTCGTTCTGGACGAGCCGACGAACGGCCTGGACCCGCAGGGCATGCGGGAGATCCGCTCGCTGGTGCGCTCGCTGGCCGGCGACGGCACCACGGTCTTCCTCTCCTCGCACCTGCTCGACGAGATCGAGCAGGTGTGCACGCACACCGCCGTGATGAGCCGGGGCCGGCTGCTGACCCAGGGCACGGTCGCCGAGATGTCCGCCGGCGCCCGCGGCCGGCTGACCGTCAGCACGCCGGACGCCGCCGAGGCGGTACGCGTGCTGAAGGAGCACGGCGTCACCGACCTGACGACCGGGCCGGAGGGCGTCGTCACCGGCGAACTGCCGCCGGACGGGCCGCCGGAGCTCGCGGACGTGAACGCCGCGCTGGTCGGCGCCGGGGTCCGCGTCCGCGGCTTCGGCACCGAACGCGCATCCCTCGAGGACGCGTTCGTCGCACTCACCGGGGAGGGCTTCGATGTCGCGCGCTGAGGAGATGGCACCGGAGACCGCACCGGACGCCGCGGCGGGTGCGGCGGCGGTCACGGGCGCGCCCGCGCGGCGGCTGCTGCCACGCGTCTCCGGCCTGCTGCGCAGCGAACTTCTCACCACCTTCCGGCGCTGGCGCACCCTCGCGCTGCTGGGCGTGCTGGTCGCCGTGCCCGTCCTGGTCGGCATCGCCGTCCGCATCGAGACGGGCGACGGCTCGGGCGGCGGTGACGGCGGCAACGGCCCCGCGTTCCTCGGGCAGGTTGCGCAGAACGGCCTGTTCCTCGTCTTCGCCTCGCTCGCCGCGACCCTGCCGTTCTTCCTGCCGATGACGGTGGGCGTCGTCGCCGGCGACGCGATCGCCGGCGAGGCGACCGCGGGAACCCTGCGCTATCTGCTGGTCGCCCCGGCCGGCCGTACCCGGCTGCTGCTGGTCAAGTACGCGACGACGATGGTCTTCTGCCTCGCGGCCACCCTCGTCGTCGCGCTGTCCGCGCTGATCACCGGGGTGCTGCTGTTCCCCGTCGGGGACATCACGCTGCTGTCGGGCACCTCGGTCTCCTTCGGCGACGGGCTGCTGCGTGCCGTGTACATCGCGCTGGCCGTCGCCGTGTCGCTGGCCGGGCTGGCGGCGATCGGCCTGTTCATCTCCACGCTCACCGACTCGGGCGTCGGCGCGATGGCGGCGACCGTCGGGCTGCTGGTCACGGTGCAGATCGTCGACACGATCCCGCAGCTGCACGCCGTCCAGCCCTATCTGTTCCCGCACTACTGGCTGTCGTTCGCCGACCTGCTGCGGGACCCGGTCTACTGGGACCCGCTGGTGAAGAACTTCGGCCTCCAGGCGGTGTACGCGGCCGTGTTCGGCTCAGCGGCCTGGGCACGTTTCACGACGAAGGACGTCGCCTCCTAGGACACGCCCTGGGGACGGGAGAACGGCTCGTTCGACCCCTGTGGCGCCGCCGACGGGACGCGTAAGCTCGTCGTGCACCTGTCATATCGGGGGGTTGATGCCGTGACCACGCACGACCACGCCGGACCGCAGGCCGCGGGACTGGAGTTCCGTGTCCTCGGCTCGTTGCAGGTACGGGCCGGCGGCCGCGAACTGTCCGTCGGCGGCCCGCGCCAGCGTGCCGTGCTCGCGACGCTGCTGCTCTCCCCGGGCCGGGTTGTCTCCGTCGACGCCCTCATGGAGCAGGTCTGGAACGGCCGCCCGCCCACCACCGGGCGCGCCCAGATCGCGATCTGCGTCGCCGGCCTGCGCAAGGTCTTCCGGGCCGCGGGCTGTGAGCAGCCCGTCATCGTCACGGCGCCGCCCGGCTATCTGCTGTCGCTGGACGGACACCGGCTGGACGCCGCCGAGTTCACCCGCAGGGCCGCCGCCGCGCACGAGACGGCCCTGCGGCCCGGCTGCGAGGCCGAGGCGGCCGGCCTGCTGCAGGAGGCGCTCGCGATGTGGCGCGGCCCGGCGCTGGCCGATGTCTACGCGCATAGCACCGAGGTGGAGGCCGCCCGGCTGGCGGAACTGCGGATGCAGGCCGTCGAGCAGCACACGGCGCTCCGCCTCGCCCTCGGCAGACACCGCGACCTGGTCGGCGAGCTGACCGGCCTGGTGGCGGCCGACCCGCTGCGCGAACAGCTGCGCGGCTACCTGATGGTCGCGCTGCACCGCTGCGGGCGCAGGTCGGAGGCGCTGAAGGTCTTCCAGGAGGGGCGGCGCGTCTGCGTCGAGGAACTCGGCCTGGAGCCGGGCGCCGGACTGCAGGAGCTGCACGAGGCGATCCTGCGCGACTCGGCCGCCGTCGCCGCCCCCGGCTCCGCTGCCGCTCCCGCGCCGCGCCGGGTCCCCGCACAACTGCCCTCCGACGTGACGGCGTTCGTCGGCCGCCAGCCCGAACTGGCCGCCATGGACGGCGCGCTGGCCGGACGCGCCGGCAGCGGGCCGGTGCCGGTGTGCTTCGTGACCGGCGGGCCGGGCGTCGGCAAGAGCGGGCTGGCCCTGCACTGGGCGCGCCGTGCCGCCTCCAGCTTCCCCGACGGCCAGCTGTACGCGGACCTGCGCGAGCCGGGCGAGGACGGCGAACCGGTGCACGCCCGCGTCGTGCTGCACCGCTTCCTGCGGGCACTGGGCGTGCCGCAGCAGGCGATCCCCGCCGACCCGCAGGAGTGCGGCGCGCTCTACCGCAGCGCGCTGGACGGGCGGCGCGTCCTCGTCGTCCTGGACAACGCCGCCTCCTACCCGCAGATCCGCCCGCTGCTGCCGGGCAGCGGGCACTGCGGCGTCGTCGTCACGGGCAGCGGCGTGCTCGGAGAACTCGACGGCGGCGGCGCGCTGCGGATCCGTCTCGGGCCGCTCGGCCCGTGCGACGCCGCCGGCCTGCTGGCGCTGCTCGTGCGCGACGGCCGTGCGACGGAGGACCCGCACGCCACCGACCGGCTCGCCGAACTGTGCGGCCGGCTGCCGCTCGCGCTGCGCGCGGCGGCCGCGCGGCTGGTCGCCAAGCCGCACTGGCGGGTCGCCGACCTGGTGGCGCGGCTGGCGGACCCGGCGCGCCGCCTGCCCGAACTCGGCCGGGGCGACGGCTCGTTGAGCGCCCGCCTGGACAGCGCGGTGCACGCCCTGGCGCCGGCCGACCGCCGCGCCTTCGGCCGGCTGGGTGCGGCCGGTCCGCCCGAATTCGACGCGCGGCAGGGGGCGGTGCTGCTCGGCGTGGACGTACCGGTGGCCGAGGACGTCCTGGAGCAGCTGGTCGACGCCCAGTTGCTGCAGGTCGCCGGCCGGGACGGCACCGGGCGGCTGCGCTACCGCTTCGAGGAACTCCTCCGGCTGCACGCGACCGGCCAGGTCGCGGTGCACGGGCGCACCGATGGCGCGCTGATAGGGATTCGATAACGGCGCGGCGAAGACTGACGCCTGCTCCTGGCCGCCCAGCAGCGGTCCCTTCGCCGCAGCCCGCGACCCGGGCTGCCGTCCCCCACGGAGGCTTTGATGCGTCGCAGGCTGATCACCGGAACGCTCGCTGCGGGTGCCGCACTCGCCGCCACCCTGACCATGGCCGCCCCGGCCAACGCCGTCCCCTCGGACAAGCTCGACGTCATGTGGAGCTGGAGCCAGACGAGCGCATCCAGCCAGAACGCGTTCCTGAACGCCAGAGCCCACCAGGGCGACTACGCCGCCTACAACTTCGACTGGTCGACGGACAAGTGCAGCAGCTCGCCGGACAACCCGTTCGGCTTCCCCTTCGAGAACGGCTGCATCCGGCACGACTTCAACTACCGGAACTACAAGGCGATGGGGCAGTTCGACGCGAACAAGGCGCGCATCGACAACGCGCTGTACGCGGACCTCAAGCGGGCGTGCGCCCCGTACTCGGGGTGGAAGAGGGACTCCTGCCTCGCGACCGCCTGGACCTACTACCACGCGGTGGACATCTTCGGCGTCTCCGCCGCCGACGTGAACGCCAAGACCGGCAAGCTCAAGCCGGCCGCGACCGCGCGCTGACCATTCCCCACCCGAGCCCGGCCCGCGTCCCCCACCGCGGGCCGGGCTCCGGCGCGTCTGCCGGGCCCTACGCCCGCTGGGCGTCGCCCGTCATGGGCTCGGACACCGGGGCTCGCGCCGGTTCCGCGTCCTCCAGGGCGCGCAGGGCGGCGCGGCCGCGGCGGGCGGTGTGCAGCGCGTCCCAGGTGAGCAGGCACAGCGCCGCCCACACCAGCAGGAAGCCGGCCCACCGCTCCGGCGGCATCGGCTCGTGGAAGACCAGCAGGCCCAGCGCGAACATGAAGACCGGCGCCATGTACTGCAGCAGGCCGATGGTGGACAGCGGCAGCCGGACGGCCGCGCCGCCGAAGAGGATCAGCGGGATGGCCGTGGCCAGGCCGGCGCAGGCGAGCAGCAGCGCGTGGCCGGCGCCCTGGGTGGTGAAGGTGGACTCGCCCGTCACGCCGAGGTAGATCAGGAAGCCGAGCGCCGGCAGGAACTGCATGGCGGTCTCGGCGCTGAAGCTCTCGACGCCGTCGAGCCGCACGTGCTTCTTGATCAGCCCGTAGGTGGCGAAGCTGAAGGCGAGCCCGATCGAGAGCCAGGGCACCTTGCCGTAGCCGACGGCGAGCACGGCGACGGCCAGTACGCCGATGCCGACGGCCGTCCACTGGGCGGGACGCAGCCGCTCGCGCAGCAGGACGACGCCGAAGGCGATGGAGACCAGCGGGTTGATGAAGTAGCCCAGCGAGGCCTCCAGGACGCGGTCGGAGGTGACCGCCCAGATGAACAGGCCCCAGTTCACCGAGATCACCGCGGCGGCGGCCAGCAGCAGTGCGAGCTTGCGCGGCTGCCGCAGCAGCTGCGGGATCCACGACCAGCGGCGCAGCACGACGAGGACGGCGAGCGCGGTCGGCAGTGACCACACCATGCGCTGGGCGAGCACCTCGGTCGCGCCGGTGGACTCGAGCAGGTGCCAGTACAGCGGGAGCAGTCCCCACAGGCCGTAGGCGGTGAACCCGAGTATGAGCCCGGAGCGGGACTCGGTGGTCGACGGCATGGGGATCCTCCTGCGGAGCGGCGCGATGTCAACGAAGGTAACGTCGAAACGCCCGGCTGTCATTTCCGTTCGGGTGAACGGTCATGACAGCCGGGCGTCGATCCCGTGCCGGGGCAGGTCAGCCGACGACGGTCCAGGTGTCGTTGCCGGCCAGCAGCGCGCCGAGGTCGCCCTTGCCCTGCTGCTCGACCGCCTTCTCCAGCTGGTCGGACATCAGCGTGTCGTAGACGGGCCGCTGCACGTTGCGCAGCACGCCGATGGGCGTGTGGTGCAGGGTGTCGGGGTCCGCCAGCCGGGACAGCGCGAACGCGGTCGTCGGGGAGGCGGAGTGCGCGTCGTGGACGAGGATGTCGGCCTCGTTCTCGGGCGTGACGTCGACGATGTGCAGGTCGCCGGTGGCCCGGTCGCGCACGACGCCCTTGTGTCCCTCGGCCCCGAACCGGATGGGCTGCCCGTGCTCGAGGCGGATGACGGCCTCCTCGGCCTGCTCCTTGTCCTTGAGGACCTCGAAGGCGCCGTCGTTGAAGATGTTGCAGTTCTGGTAGATCTCCACCAGCGCGGTGCCCGGGTGGTCGGCGGCCTGCCGCAGCACCTCGGTGAGGTGCTTGCGGTCGGAGTCGACCGTGCGGGCCACGAAACCGGCCTCGGCGCCCAGCGCGAGGGAGACCGGGTTGAACGGCGCGTCCAGCGAGCCCATCGGCGTGGACTTCGTGATCTTCCCGGCCTCGGAGGTCGGGGAGTACTGGCCCTTGGTCAGCCCGTAGATCCGGTTGTTGAACAGCAGGATCTTCAGGTTGACGTTCCGCCGCAGCGCGTGGATGAGGTGGTTGCCGCCGATGGACAGCGCGTCGCCGTCACCGGTGACCACCCACACCGACAGGTCACGCCGGGAGGTGGCCAGCCCGCTGGCGATGGACGGGGCACGGCCGTGGATGGAGTGCATCCCGTAGGTGTTCATGTAGTACGGGAAGCGGCTCGAGCAGCCGATGCCCGAGATGAAGACGATGTTCTCCTTGGCCAGGCCCAGCTGCGGCAGGAAACCCTGCACGGCGGCCAGCACGGCGTAGTCGCCGCAGCCCGGGCACCAGCGCACCTCCTGGTCGGACTTGAAGTCCTTCATGGACTGCTTGCCCTCGGCCTTGGGCACCAGGGAGAGCGCCTGGCCGGCGCCGACGTCCGGAGTGAGCGTCTCAGTCATCGATGGCCTCCTTGAGGACGGTCGCCAGCTGCTCGGCCTTGAACGGCAGGCCGCGGACCTGGGTGTAGGAGCGGGCGTCCACGAGGTACTCGGCGCGGACGAGCTTCGCGAGCTGGCCGAGGTTCATCTCCGGCACGATCACGCGCTCGTAGCTCCGCAACACCTCGCCGAGGTTCTTCGGGAACGGGTTGAGGTTGCGCAGGTGGGCCTGCGCGACCCGGTCGCCGTCACGGCGCACGCGGCGCACGGCGGCGGTGATGGGCCCGTAGGTCGAGCCCCAGCCCAGCACCAGCACCTTCGCCGGCGCCTCGCCCTCGCCGCGCGGGTCGTCGACCTCGATGTCGGGGACGTCGATGCCGTCGACCTTGGCCTGGCGGGTGCGGACCATGAAGTCGTGGTTGGCCGGGTCGTAGGAGATGTTGCCCGAGCCGTCGGACTTCTCGATGCCGCCGATGCGGTGCTCCAGGCCCGGTGTGCCGGGGACGGCCCACGGGCGGGCCAGCGTCTGCGGGTCCCGCTTGTACGGCCAGAACACCTCGGTGCCGTCGGCCGTCTCGTGGTTCGGGGTGGTGGCGAACTGGGTGCGCAGGTCCGGCAGCTCCTCCAGCTGCGGGATCCGCCACGGCTCGGAGCCGTTGGCCAGGTAGCCGTCGGAGAGCAGGAAGACCGGAGTGCGGTACGTCAGCGCGATCCGGGCGGCGTCCAGGGCCGCGGTGAAGCAGTCCGCCGGGGTGGACGGGGCCACGATCGGCACGGGTGCCTCGCCGTTGCGCCCGTACATGGCCTGCAGCAGGTCGGCCTGCTCTGTCTTGGTCGGCAGCCCGGTGGACGGGCCGCCGCGCTGGATGTCGACGATCAGCAGCGGCAGCTCCAGCGAGACCGCGAGCCCGATCGTCTCCGACTTCAGCGCCACACCGGGGCCGGAGGTCGTCGTCACGCCCAGCGCGCCGCCGAACGCCGCGCCCAGGGCGGCGCCGATGCCGGCGATCTCGTCCTCGGCCTGGAAGGTGCGCACACCGAAGTTCTTGTGCTTGGACAGCTCGTGCAGCACGTCCGAGGCCGGCGTGATCGGGTAGGAGCCGAGGAACAGCGGCAGGTCCGCCTGCTGAGACGCGGCGACCAGTCCGTAAGACAGCGCCAGGTTGCCCGAGATGTTCCGGTACGTGCCAGGAGTGAACGCGGAGCTCGCCGGGGCCACCTCGTAGGAGACCGCGAAGTCTTCCGTCGTCTCGCCGAAGTTCCAGCCCGCCCGGTAGGCGGCGATGTTCGCCTCGGCGATGTCCGGCCTCGATGCGAACTTCGTCCGCAGGAAGCCCTCGGTCGCCTCGGTCGGCCGGTTGTACATCCACGACAGCAGGCCCAGGGCGAACATGTTCTTCGACCGGCCCGCGTCCTTGCGGGACAGCTCGTAGCTCTTGAGCGCCTCGACGGTCAGGGTGGTCAGCGGCACCGGGTGCACGCTGTATCCGTCCAGTGAGCCGTCCTCCAGCGGGGAGGTCTCGTAGCCGACCTTCGCCATCGCACGCTTGGTGAACTCGTCGGTGTTGACGATGATCTCCGCGCCGCGCGGCACGTCCGCGATGTTCGCCTTCAGCGCCGC
>DASSBO010000008.1:0-3480 GCA_035698655.1 Streptomyces sp. | reverse complement strand
GGCCCGCCGCATCACCGTCACCTACTGAGCCGACGAAGACGAGATCGTGCCGCCCGGCACGAACCGGTACCAGCCGGACGGCGCGTGAACGCCGCCTTCGCCGGCGGACGTCACGCGGCGGCGCCGGCCGCAGGCCGAGCGCGCCGCGGCCTGACCGGCCAGGCACTTCAGGAGATGCGCAAGGTGTGGCGGTGGGTCAGCAGGAAGGACTTGAAGGCCGCCACCGGCGGGGTGTCGGGGTGGCCGTCGAGCCAGGCCAGCCCGATTTCGCGGACCGCGCGCGGCGCCGTGACCGTCAGCTCGTGGACGCCCGGGCGCGGAATGGACGGCGGTGGCAGCAGGGCGACGCCGAGGCCGGCCGCGACCAGGCCGCGGATGGTCTCGGCCTCCTCGCCCTCGAAGGCGATGCGCGGGGTGAACCCGGCCTGCGCGCAGAGCACTTCGAGGATGCGGCGCATGCCGTAGCCGGGTTCCATGGTGACGAACGGCTCGTCGGCCGCCTCGGCGAGGCGGACGCGGCGGCGGGCGGCGAGCGGGTGGTCGTCGGGGACGACGAGCCGCAGGCGCTGCTCGGCGAGGCGGCGGACGGCGAGGTCGGGGGCGTCGGGGATGGGCGAGGTGAGGCACAGGTCGAGGTCACCCGCCCGCAGCCGCTCCAGCATGGCCTCGCCGTAGTTCTGCACCAGGGAGAAGCGGACGCGCGGGTGGTCGGCGCGGAAAGCGCGGATGAGGCTGGGCACGGTCTCCCAGCCGAGGGTGTGCAGGAAGCCGAAGGCGACCTTGCCGGTCTCCGGGTCGGCGTCCGAGCGGACGGCCTCGGCCGCCTGCCCGACGGCGGCCAGCGCCCGCTCGGCCGAGGCGAGGAAGGCGCGGCCGGCGGGCGTGAGGGAGACGGTGCGGCCGTGCCGGGCGAACAGGGTGACGCCCAGGTCCGCCTCGAGCCGGACGAGGGCGCGGCTGAGGGTGGACTGCGGCATGCCCAGCTCGTGCGCGGCGCGCGTGACGTGCTCGTGCCGGGCGACGGCGGCGAACTGTGCGAGGCGCGGCGTGAGCGCCATGCCCCAGTCGGATGTCACAAGGCTGTCGTCGTCGTTGCGAAGCGGTGACACGGCATGTCCTCACCAGGGTTGATGCATCAGCGGAACGATTGTTGCAGATCTGCGCATTGGACGCATGAGAGGCCGCGGCCGTACGTTCGTGGCATGCCTTCCGCCGATATCGGGGCGTCCACCGCACGCGTGGGCGCCCGTGCCGCCGTCCCCGACTCGACCGTCGCCGACCCCGACGCTCACAAGCTGCTTCCCGGCAGCTCCGGCTACCGGCGGATGAGTCTCGCGCTCTTCGCCGCCGGCCTGGCCGCCTTCGCCCTTCTGTACTCGACGCAGGCGCTGCTGCCGTCGATCTCGGCCGACCTGCACGCCTCGGCGGACGTGGCGAGCTGGACGGTCTCGGGCGCGACGCTCGGCCTGGCACTGGCGGTGCTGCCGCTGAGCGCGCTGTCCGAGCGGTTCGGGCGGCGCCGCATGATGACGGTCTCCCTGGTGGTGGCCGTCGCCCTCGCGGCGGTCATGCCGTTCGCGCCGTCGCTGGGCTGGCTGATCGCGCTGCGCGTCGCGCAGGGCGCGGCGGTGGCCGGGATCCCGGCCTCGGCGATGGCGTTCCTGTCCGAGGAGGTCCGCTCGACGGCGCTGGCCGGTGCGGTGGGCCTGTTCATCGCGGGCAACAGCATCGGCGGCATGAGCGGCCGCATCCTGACCGGCTGGGTCACCGAGGCCGGCGGCTGGCGGGCCGGGATGGCGGCGGCCGCGGTGAGCGCGGCGCTGTGCGCGGTCGCGTTCCGGCTGCTGGTGCCGCAGTCGCGGCACTTCTCCCCCGCCCCGCTGCACCCGCGCACCCTCGCGAAGGCGGTGCGCGGGCACCTGGCGAACCCGCTGCTGGTGCGGCTGTTCGTGCTCGGGCTGCTGTTCATGACGGTCTTCGGCGCCGTGTACACGGTGATCGGCTACCGGCTGGTGAGTGACGAGTTCGGGCTGTCGCAGGGCATGGCCGGGTCGATCTTCGTGATCTACCTGGTGGGCACGTTCTCCTCGGCTGCGGCCGGGAAGCTGGTCGGCCGGCTGGGCCGGCGGTCCATGCTCTACGTCGCGATCGGGACGGCCGCGGCAGGTCTGCTGCTGACGCTGGCGGACAGCCTGGCGGCGGTGGCCGGCGGGCTGGTGCTCATCACGGCCGGGTTCTTCGCCGGCCACTCGGTCGCCTCCGGCGCGGTGAGCCGCACCGCGACGACCGGCCGCGCGCAGGCGGCGGCGCTGTACCAGATGTCGTACTACCTGGGCAGTTCGATCGGCGGCGCGGTGGGCGCGCTGGCCTACCGCGCGGCGAGTTGGGAGGCGACGGCGGCCTTCGCCCTGACGGCCCTGGTCGCGGCGGCGGGCGTCACCCAGTACGCCACCCGCCGGGCGGTCCTCGACCGCCGCGCCCTGGCGACGGCCCGCTGACGACCGGCGCCTACGGCGCCGGTCACGGCACGGGGAACATCCCGGTGTCGATGTCGAGGTCGAACGGCTCGGGCAGGTGGATGTGCCCGCCGTACTCGACGACGTCGAGCGTCTGGTAGATGCCGCCTCGCGGCTCGCCGTACAGCGTTGCTGTGGGCCGTGCCGAGTGCCATGGGTCCAGCAGCAGATACAGCGGCACCTCTGCCTGCGCATAGCCGTGGGTCTTGCTGACGCGGTCGTGGTTGGCGTTGTCCCGCGAGGTGATCTCCACGACCAGCTTCGCCTCTCCGGCCACCAGCCGGTTCTCCGGCGAGATGAGCGCGTCCTCCGGGATGACCGCGAGGTCGGGGATGTAGAGCCCGCGCTTCCCCGGAATCGTCAGCCCGACGGTCTGGAAGATCTCCCAGTCCTCGGGGAGGTTCCGGTACAGCTGCCGCTGCAGCTTGGCAGCTGTGAGGTTGTGCCCTTTCGAAGGCGGTGGTGCCACGGTGACGATCCCCTCGATGATCTCCACCTTGCAGCCCTCGGGCGCGTCCGTATCCTCCCAGATCCGGACGACGTCGTCCCAGTCATGTCCGTTGCCGGACATGTGGTCGACCGTGAGTGCAGTCATGGCGGTCTCCTCTATCGGTGCGTCACCGACTCCATCATGCCGAACCCCGCCGACAGCTGGCTATCGGCGGGGTTCACCCGTTCGGGTAATCGCAGGTCAGGCGATGCGGTCGAGCACGATGGAGCGTCGTCCGGCCGGGCCGTCGGTGCCGATCTCGAAGGCGCCCGAGAGGGCGTCCTCGGCGTCGGCGAACCGCTCCGGGGTGTCGGTGTGCAGGGTCAGCAGCGGCTGGCCCTCGGTCACCGTGTCGCCCGGCTTGGCGTGCAGTTCGACGCCCGCGCCGGCCTGCACCGGGTCCTCCTTGCGGGCGCGGCCCGCGCCGAGCCGCCAGGCGGCGACGCCGACCGCGTAGGCGTCGAGCCGGGCCAG
>DASSBO010000007.1:0-4195 GCA_035698655.1 Streptomyces sp. | reverse complement strand
AGGCCGTCGAGCAGTGCCCGCACGCACCGCAGCGCGGCGCGCAGCGCGCGGACGGTCACCCACTCCCCTGCCGTCCCGGCGGCGCCGGCCGAGAGCCGCACCAGGCGCCACAGCGCGGCTTCGCCGCGGCGCAGCAGCCAGCCGGCGGCGAGCGCGGCGACGAGGTGGCCGAGCAGCATGGGCCCGGACAGCATGGCGAGGGCCGCGTGCACGGCGGACTGCAGGCAGCCGACGACGCCGTCGGGGCCGGAGCCGGCGGCGCCGGAGGAGGCGGGCGCCGCGGGATGCGTGGGCAGGCCGGCGGCGGAGACGATCCGCCGGGCCTGGGCGGGTGTGAGGGTGTCGGCGTGGCCGCCGCACAGCAGCCGTCCGGCGAGTGCCACCACGCCGTCCCGTTGCGCGCCCGCGGCCTGCCGGGCGGCGACGGTGTGCTGGCCGTACGCGAAGAGGGTGTGCAGGGCGAGCTGGCCGGCCGCGAGTGTGGCGGCGATGCCCGGCAGCGAGCGTTCCCGGCCGGCGAGCGGCAGGGCCACCAGCAGGAACATCGCGCCGGAGGCCGCGGCCAGCGTCCACGGCGGCAGGGTCTCGTCGGCCGCGAGGATGTGCCCTGCGGCGGACAGCACGACGCAGACCGCGGTGAACACCGCGGCCCGCAGCACTCTGAGACCCGCGCCGGCAGTCATGGCAGCGGCATCATCTCATCGCACGCCGGGACCGCCCACGGTGCCCCGCTCGGGTGACGTCATACACGTCGCGACGCCCTCGCCGCGTCCGCCGAACGGGCGGAGTGGTCCGGACGGCGTGATTGGCCCGGCAGCGGGGAGGCAATACGTATCGATATGGCCGGGCGGCCGCACTGCGGTCAACCGTCGAGCCGCGCCAGGAGGCGAGACATGAGCATCTGCTGGTCCCTCCATCTGCGACGTGAGGCTGCCAGCGTGCCGCTTGCCAGGCGGCTGTTCCTGGGGACGATGGAGGCGGCGGGGGTGGACCCCGAGATCTCCTACGAGCTGGCGGTCGCGCTGTCCGAGGCCTGCGCGAACGCCGTCGAGCACGGCACGGGCGAGCAGTCCGACGCCTTCGAGGTCTCCGCCCGCATCGAGGGCGACATCTGCCACATCGAGGTCGTCGACACCGGGCCCGGCTTCCCCGCCGAGCCGGTGCGCTCGGCGTCCCGTTCGGTGGCGATACTGCCCGCGCCGCAGGCGGACCCGCGCCCCGGGCCGCCGGTGCTCGTGCCGTTCTCGGAGGCGGACCACGGCCGCGGGCTGCACCTGATCGAGACGCTCGCCGACCACGTCCTGTTCGCCAACCGCCCGGACAGCGGCGGCGCGATGGTCAGCTTCGACCGGATCCTCAAATGGCGCGACCCCGACCGGCCCGCGCTGCTGCGCGCGGGCTGACGGCCGGGGTCGTCCTCGGCAGGCCTGCCGGGCTGCTGCTCAGCCCTTCAGCCGGGCCATCCAGGACTCGACGTCCGCGCTGCTGCGCGGGAGGCCGACGGACAGGTTCCGGTTGCCGTCCTCGGTGACCAGGATGTCGTCCTCGATGCGCACGCCGATGCCCCGGTACTCCTCGGGCACCGTCAGGTCGTCGGCCTGGAAGTACAGGCCGGGCTCGACGGTCAGGCACATGCCCGGCTCGAGGGAGCCGGCGGCGTAGGTCTCGCGGCGCGCGGCGGCGCAGTCGTGCACGTCCATGCCGAGCATGTGGCCGGTGCCGTGCAGGGTCCAGCGGCGCTGCAGGCCCAGCTCCAGGACCCGCTCGACCGGGCCCTCGACCAGGCCCCACTCGACGAGCCGCTCGGCCAGCACCCGCTGCGCGGCGTGGTGGAAGTCGAGGTACTTCGCGCCGGGCTTGACGGCGGCGATGCCCGCCTCCTGCGCGTCGTACACGGCGTCGTAGATCTTCCGCTGCAGCTCGGTGAAGCGGCCGTTGATCGGAAGCGTGCGGGTGACGTCGGCGGTGTAGTACGTGTGCGTCTCGACGCCGGCGTCCAGCAGCAGCAGGTCGCCGGAGCGGACGGGGCCGTCGTTGCGCACCCAGTGCAGGGTGGTGGCGTGCGGGCCGGAGGCGCAGATCGAGCCGTAGCCGACGTCGTTGCCCTCGACGCGGGCGCGGAGGAAGAAGGTGCCCTCGATGTAGCGCTCGGAGGTGGCCTCGGCGCGGTCCAGGACCTGCACGACGTCCTCGAAGCCGCGGACGGTGGAGTCGACGGCCTTCTGCAGCTCGCCGATCTCGAAGTCGTCCTTGACCAGGCGGGCCTCGGAGAGGAAGACGCGCAGTTCGTCGTCTCGCTCGGCGGTCACCTTGTCGCGCAGGGCCTCTTCCAGGCCTGCGTCGTGCCCGCGCAGGACCCGCACCGGGCCGGCGGCCGCGCGCAGCGTGTCGGCGACGGTGCGCACGTCCTTGCAGGGCATGCCGTAGAGCTGCTCGCCCTCGGCGAGGCTGTGCCGGCGGCCCACCCACAGCTCGCCCTGGCCGTCCAGCCAGAACTCGCCGTTGGCGCGGTCGGAGCGGGGCAGCAGGTACAGCGTCGCCTCGTGGCCGCCGCCGACGGCCGGCTCCAGCACCAGGACGCCGTCCTCGGTCTGGTTGCCGGTGAGGTAGGCGTACTCGACGGAGGAGCGGAAGCTGTACTCGGTGTCGTTCGAGCGGGTCTTGAGGTTGCCGGCCGGGATGACCAGGCGGTCACCCGGGAAGCGCTCGGAGAGCGCGGCGCGGCGCGCGGCGGTGCGGGCGGCCTGCGGCACCGGCTCCAGGTCGTGCAGCTCGGTGTCGGCCCAGCCGCTCGCCATGCTGGCGGCGAGCTCGTCGGAGACGCCCGGGTACAGGCCGTTCTTCCGCTGCTTGATCGGCTCCTCTTCGGCGGCCTCTGCCACGTCTCCTCCTCGTTCCGTGCGAAATCCCCTGACCGTCTCCCATCGTATGGGTGTGCGGTGGGTGGTCCACCGCACGGCGTTGTGACGTTCCCGTCAGCCGTCCGGCCGTGTACGGTCCTGTCGCCCGGTGGAGTCGCTCAGAAGCGGGCCGCCAGCAGGACGACGTCCTCGGACGCGTCCGGATCGTCGATGCCGCCCGGCAGCAGCGAGTCCAGCACGTGGTCCACCAGCAGCTCCGGGTCCTCGCGCGCCTCCGCCGGCGCGGTGGCGGCCGCGGACTGCAGCCGGACGAAGGCCCGGTCGGCCGGCTCGCCGGTGCGGTGCAGCAGCCCGTCGGTGTAGAGGAGCAGCGTTTCGCCGGGCTGCAGCGTCAGCTCGATGCTCGGCGCCTCCCAGCAGGCCAGCATGCCCAGCGGCGCGGACAGGGTCGTCTCGGCGTACTCGGTGCGGCGGCGGCCGGTGAGCAGCGGCGGGCAGTGCCCGGCGCCGGCCAGGACGATCGTGCGGGCGTGCGGCTCGGCGTAGCCGAACAGGGCCGTGGCCGAGCGGGACGGTTCGGTCAGCCGGAGCAGCAGTTCCAGATCGGAGAGTACGGCGACCGGGTCCTCGCCCTCCATGACGGCGTAGGCGCGCAGCGAGGCACGCAGCCGGCCCATGGCGGCGATCGCGCCGGGCCCGCCGCCGGTGACGGCGCCGACCGCGAGGCCGAGCGCACGGTCGGGCAGCGGGAGCACGTCGTGGAAGTGGCCGCCGCCGCGCGCGCCGGCGTGGTGCCGCACGGCGAGCCGCACGCCGGGCACCCGCGGCAGTCGGCTGGGCAGCAGCTCCTCGCGCACGGCGGCCACGGCCTCCCGGGCGCGGGCCAGCTCCAGGTGCCGGTCCAGGTGTTCGGCGGCGCACCGCGCGTAGAGGGTCAGCAGGTGGCGCTGGCGCGGGCTGGGCTCGGCCGGCTCGTCGTAGAACCAGACGGCGGCGCCGACGCGGCTGCCGGCGTCCGTGCCGAAGGGGGCGGCGTAGCTGGCGGCGCAGCCGAGCCGGGCGGCGACCTGGCGGTGCCGCTCGTCGAGGCCCGGGTCGGCGGCGATGTCGGGGTGTGCGATGTGGGCGCGCCGGCCGTTGCGCGACGCGGTGCCGCCGCCGGCGACGTCGTCGAGGAGGCGGGTGTGGGAGGCGGAGCCGCGCGGCACGGTCTGCAGTTCGCCGAGCTCGGCGGGGCCGATGCCCAGGCCTGCGGTCCGCTCCGGACCGTGCGGCGTGTCGGCGGCGAGGGTGATCACGCCGCGGCGCCCGCCGACGAGCGCGGCGCCGGCGCG
>DASSBO010000006.1:0-4903 GCA_035698655.1 Streptomyces sp. | reverse complement strand
CAGCCCGCTCGGCTGCTCGGACCACCCGGCCGGGAGCCGTCCCTCCCGGCCGGATTCCTATTCCGCGTCCGCGGCGATACGGGCCAGGCGCCGGGCCTGGTCGCGGGCGCCCCGGGCGACGGTGTCCTCGTCGACGCCGGTGAGCCGGCCGGCCTCGACGACCGGGCGGCCGCCGACCAGCGACAGCGTCACCGGGGCGGCGGCGCCGAAGACGAGCGCCGCGACGGGGTCGGCGATGGTGGAGTGCCCGAGGCCGTCCAGCTTCCACAGCACCAGGTCGGCGACCTTGCCGGCCTCCAGCGAGCCGATCTCGGCCGTGCGTCCGAGCACCTGTGCGCCGCCGTGGGTGCCCAGCCGCAGCGCCTGCCGGGCGTTGAGCGCCGCCTCCCGGTGGCCGCCGAGCCGGTTGATCAGCAGCGCGTTGCGCAGTTCGGTGTGCAGCTCCCCCGACTCGTTCGATGCGGTGCCGTCCACGCCGAGGCCGACGGGCACGCCGGCGGCGAGCATGTCGGGCACCCGGGCGATGCCGGCGGCCAGCCGGGCGTTGGAGGAGGGGCAGTGGGCGACACCGGTGCCGCTGCGGGCGAAGGCGTCGATGTCGGAGTCGTTCATGTGGACGCAGTGCGCCATCCACACGTCGTCACCGAGCCACCCGGTCGACTCGAAGTAGTCGGTCGGGCCCATGCCGAACAGTTCGTGGCAGAACTTCTCCTCCTCCCGGGTCTCCGAGCCGTGGGTGTGCAGCCGCACGCCCTTGCGGCGCGCGAGGACGGCGGCCTCACGCAGGAGTTCGGTGGAGACGGAGAACGGCGAGCAGGGGGCGACGGCGATCTGCAGCATCGACCCGAAGGAGTCGTCGTGGTGGGTGTCGACGGCCTGCTCGGTGGCCCGCAGCGCGTCCTCGGTGGACTCGACGGCGAAGTCCGGCGGCAGTCCGCCGTCGGAGACGCCGCGGTCCATCGACCCGCGGGCGGCGGTGAAGCGGACGCCGACCTCGCGGGCGGCGCCGATCTCGGCGCCCAGCAGGTCGCCGGCTCCGCGCGGGAAGACGTAGTGGTGGTCCATCGCGGTCGTCACGCCGCCGCGGGCCATCATGGCCAGCGAGCCCTGCGCGGCCGCGTGCACCATCGGCTCGTCGATGCGGGCCCACACCGGGTAGAGGGTGACCAGCCAGTCGAAGAGGTTGCAGTCCTGGGCCAGTCCGCGGGTGAGCCACTGGTAGAAGTGGTGGTGGGTGTTGACCAGGCCGGGCGTTGCCAGGTGGCCGGTGCCGTCGACGCGGCGCTCGACGCCGGTCAGGTCCGCGGGCGCCGGGCCGGCGCCGACCGACTCGATCAGGCCGTCGGCGACGACGACGTGGCCGGTGGCGTACTCGGTGTCCTGGGCATCGACGGTGGCGATCGCGCAGTTCTCGATGACGATGCGCGAGGGGGCGGAAGTCGTGTGTGCCATGGGTGTCGGGTACCTCGTCCTCAGAGGTTGGTCACGTCGACGGGGATGAGCTGCTCGGCGCCGTCGCGCAGGACGGTCCCCTCGATCAGGCCGTAGGGGCGGTCGGCGGCGAGGTAGACGGCGCCGTCGGCGGCCTCGTTGCTCATGCCGAACGGCTCCATGTCCACCCGGAAGTGGTGCTTGTTCGGCATGGAGAAGCGGATCTCGTCGATCTCGCTGCGCGCGTTGATGACCCGTGAGCCCATCTGGTACAGCGTCTGCTGCAGCGAGAGCGAGTACGTCTCGGCGAAGGCCTGCAGCATGTGCTTCTTCGCCTGGGCGTAGGACTTCTCCCACTGCGGCATGCGGTCTTCCCCGCCGGTCCAGTTGTGCCGCCACACGGCGGCCACGTCGGTGGCCAGGATCCGGTCGTGGTCCTCCTTGAGGGTGGTGTACTCGTCCTTGAGGAAGCCCCAGAACTCCGAGGCGGTGGAGTTGAGCACCGTCAGGCCCTTCAGCCCGCTGAGCACCTCGAAGTGCTCGCCGTCGAAGGTGATCTGGGCGGTGCGGGTCTCCTGTCCCTTGCGGACGAAGGAGTGCCGGACGTCGTCGGCGCCGATGAAGCGGGAGTTGGCGTCGGATGTCGCGATCCGCTCCCAGGTGTACTCCTCGATGCGGATGCGGGCGCGGTGGATCGGCTCCCGGTTGGCGACGAAGTGCTCGGCCAGGTGGATGCCGAACTGTTCGGCGGAGGAGATGCCGTGCTTCTTGGCGAAGGCGAAGACGGTGTTCTTGGTGGTGTCGGTCGGCAGGACGTTGGCGTTGGAACCGGAGTAGTGGACGTCGTCCATCTCGCCGGAGAGGGCCACCGAGACGTTGAGGTCCTTGATGTGGTGGGTGTCGCCCTCGCGGGTGATCTTGACGACGCGGTTCTCCGCCTTGCCGTACTGGTTCTGTCCCAGCAGCACGGTGCGGGCGGGTCGGGACGTGGCGGTCATGTGTGTCAGCTCCCTCGGTACACGGAGTAGCCGAACGGGTTGAGCAGCAGCGGCACGTGGTAGTGCTCGCCCGGGGTGACCGTGAACGCGACGGTCACTTCGGGGAAGAACCCACCACTGTCCCTCTCGACGGAGGCGCTGTCCCTTGTGCGGGGGGCGTCCTGCTTTTCCTCGGCTTGCGGGTCGGCCTTGCGGTGGAAGTACGGCTCGGTTGCGAAGGTGAGCCGCACCTGGGTGGTGCCCTGCGGCAGCGGGGGAAGGTCCTTGCAGCGCCCGTCCGCGTCCGTCACCGAGCCGCCGGCCGTGCTCCAGTCCGCGGTGGAACGGGTGCGTGCGGACATGTGGACGGCGACGCCGGCCGCCGGGCGGCCGATGCTGGTGTCCAGGATGTGGGTGGACACCGACGCGGTGTCGCGGGGGTGCTCGCTGCTCATGCCTGTCGGGCTCCTTCGTGCGCGAGGCGGGTCAGCCGGATACGGTTGATCTTGACGAGTTCGTTGCGGACGTTCTCCCGTTCGGCCTCCGGCGTGTTGCCGAGGCGTTCGGTGAGTGCGTCGTACATCTGCTCGCCGGTCAGGCCCGTGGCGCAGATCAGGAAGACGTGGCCGAACCGCTCCTGGTACTCCAGGTTGTGGCTCAGCATCCGGGCCTTCAGTTCTCCTGAGGCTCCCGTCATGCCGCGCTGTTCGCGGGCGGAGGACGGGTCGCCGGGCTTGGGCCGGCCGATCGGCGGGTGTCCGGCCATCGCCTCGGCCAGGTCCGCGGCGGTCAGTTCGGCCATGGCGGCGTCGCTTGCCGTGAAGAGTGCGGCGGCGTCGGCGTACGGGCGGCGGCCGAGCAGGCGCTCGGCCCACGCCGTCGAGGCGCATACCTCGAGCAGCGCGGCGCGCGCATCCGGTACGCCGGCGCTGTTCAACCAGGTCAGGCCTGGTGTCGTCGTCGACATCACGAGAGCCTTTCGGGGCCGTGGTGCTGTGCGGGGCTGGGAACAGCTAAGCCCTCCGACGACCAGGCGTCAACACTTTGTTGAATTCTTGGCGTGCTCTTTCAGCTTCCGCCCTTCGCCGCGTTCTCCCGGTTGAGGTAGTTGTAGACGGTGAAGCGGCTGACGCCCAGCGCGGTCGCGACGGTCTCCACGCCGTGCCGCACGGAGAAGGCGCCGCGCGCCTCGAGGATGCGGACCACGGACTGCTTGGTCTTCCGGTCCAGCTCGGCCAGCGGCATGCCGTGCCGGCGCTCCAGCTCGGTGAGGATGTGGTCCAGCGAGTCCGACAGGTGCGGCCGCCGCACCGCGACCACGTCCTGGCCCTTCCAGGCCAGCACCACGTCGTCACCGGCGGCCCGGTCCGGCTCGACCAGCTCGGCGCCGATCGCGTCGACCAGCGGCTTCACCGCCGCGACGAACGGGTCCTCCCCCGCACCTCTCACGACCGCTCCTCCCCCTGCACCACGTTGACCTGCAGGGACACCCGGGTCGCGCCGGCCTCCAGGCTGCGCCGCAGCATCGTGTGCACCGCGTCGAGCACCTCGTCCGCCGCGCCCTCGGCCGTGTTGCCGAACGGCCCGACATCGACCGCGTCCAGACCGGCGTGCTGCACGGTCTCGCGGGCGACGACCGCGTGCCGCGGCGCCTCCTCCAGGTCGAACGGTTCCGTCGTGAACTCCACTTTCAATCGCACGCGCCCAACCTACTGCGCGGCCGCCCACATGACGGGACCCCCTTGACAGTTTGTGGAAGCACGGCGCAATCTTTCATCACGTAGAAAGTAGATTCCACAATACGGAAGAGAGGCGATCGCTGTGACCGATCCGGCCCCCCGAGCAGACTTCGACGGCTCCGGCCACCGCTTCTCGGTCAATCTGTCGATCCTGTTCACCGACCTGCCGCTGCTGGAGCGTCCGGCCGCCGCCGCGGCCGCCGGATTCACCGCCGTCGAGCTGTGGTGGCCGTGGGTCGACGCGCCGGTCCCGGCCGAGAAGGAACTGGCCGCGCTGCGCGACGCGCTGCGCGCTGCCGGCACCGCGTTGACCGGCCTGAACTTCTACGCCGGGCAGCTGCCCGGCCCGGACCGCGGCGCGCTGTCGCTGCCCGGGCAGGAGTCGGACCGGTTCCGCGCCAACATCGACGTCGCCGCCGACTTCGCCGGCTCACTCGACTGCCGCTGGCTCAACGCCCTGTACGGCAACCGGGTCGAGGGCGTGCCGGCCGCCGAGCAGGACGAACTGGCCCTGGAGAACCTCACCCTGGCCGCACGGGCCGCCCACCGGGTGGGCGCCGGCGTGCTGATCGAGGCGCTCAACGCACCCGAGTCGCCGAAGTACCCGCTGGTGAGCGCCCCGTCGGCGGTCGAGGTCGTCGACAAGGTGAACGCGGCGACCGGCCTGGGCAACACCGCGTTCCTCATGGACCTCTACCACCTGTCCATGAACGGCGAGGACCTGCACCAGGTCATCGAGAAGCACACCGGCGTGAC
>DASSBO010000005.1:0-5064 GCA_035698655.1 Streptomyces sp. | reverse complement strand
CTGCTCGGTGAGAACGGCCGCGGCCGCCATCACCAGGGTGGCCAGCAGCGCCAGCCAGGCGCCCAGCCCGAGGGTCGCGCCTTCCGGCTTGGAGAACAGCGACCAGAGCATGTTCCACAGTGCGGCCACGGCCAGCACCGTGCCCCACTGCGGCAGCGTCAGGCCCGCAAGCTTGCGCCCTTCCGGCAGGAAGCGCCCGACGACGATGAGTACGGCTGCGAAGACGCCGAGCAGGATGATCGCCGGCAGGGCCAGCATCATCAACTGCAGATCCCACGCATTGGGCACGTCGATCTTGTCGCAGAAGTCGCCTGTGCAGTCGACGCTGTAGAAGTCGAGGAACGAGGCGACGAACAGCAGCACTGCTGCGCCGATCACAGCGCCGTCGCCTCGCGTGAGCGAGCGGATGTTCAACGTGGGGTCCTTAGTCGGTCTGGCGGTCGGTGTGGGTGTGTCTGCCGTAGGTCGGGCACCATCGTACGGGCGGCGGAGCGGGCCCCGCATGGCGCCTTGCGTGTACTTGTCATGCGGTTCTTGTCATGATGGTCCGTCTCCGGTGAGGAAGTCGGTGATCCCCTGGGCGATCCCGTCGGCGGCGCGGGCCCGCCAGGCGGAATCGGTGAGTTTCGCGGCGTCCTGCGGGTCGCGCATGTTGCCGCACTCGATGAAGACCTTCGGCACGCTGCTGAGGTTGAGTCCGCCGAGGTCGCCGCGCACGTCCAGGCCGTCCCCGCCGCCCGCGTACGCCGCCGGACCGAAACCGGTCGCCTTCTTGTAGTCCCGGGCCAGCGCCTTGCCCAGCCGCCGTGACGGCTGCACGATGTGCCGGGTGTCGGCGGCCCCTTCGTGGACGGACGCGGGCAGGATGACGTGGAAGCCGCGCGCCCCGGCGGGGGCGCCGTCCGCGTGCACCGACACGACGGCGTCCGCATGTGCCTCGTTGCCGATCCGGGCCCGCTCGTCGATGCACGGGCCCCACGGCCGGTCGCCGTCCTGCGTCAACCGGACGGTGGCGCCCTGCCGTTCGAGCAGTGTGCGCACGTGCCGGGCGACGTCGAGGGTGAACTCGGCCTCCGGGTAACCCTCGTTCGTGGCGGTGCCGGTGGTGTCGCAGCGCTTCTTCTTGGTGCCGATGTCGACGAGACGCGAGATCTCCCCGATGCGGCGGTTGTTGTGCGGATTGTGTCCCGGATCGATGACCACTGTCCGTCCCGTCAGCGGCCCGTCGTCCGACGGGGTCGCCGAGGGCGGTGCCGTGGGGTGCGCGGAGCCGGACGGCGACGCCGTCGCCCCGCCCGTCGAGCCGCCGGCGCCGCAGCCGGCCACCGTGAGCGGCAGCAGGACCGCGACAGCGGCCGACAGGACCCGGGCACGCGAAGAAGGGGACACGGACGGTAACCCTAGATCCCCTCGGCGACGCGCCGCAGCACGCGCAGGGAACCCGTCGCCGAAACCTCGGTGAAGGCGCCCGACTCCACCGCGCGCCGGTGGATCCGATACGGCGCCTGTCCGCCGTCGGCCGGGTCGGGGAAGACGTCGTGGATGACGAGCAGACCGCCCACGGCGAGCTTCGGCGCCCAGCCCTCGTAGTCGCCCGCGGCGTGCTCGTCGGTGTGGCCGCCGTCGACGAAGACCAGCCCCAGCGCCCCCTGCCACACGGCCGCGATCTGCGGTGAACGGCCGACCAGCGCCACCACGTGGTCTTCCAGGCCCGCCGCGTACAGCGTGCGGCGGAAGGCCGGCAGGGTGTCCATCCGGCCGGTGGCCGGGTCGACCAGCGAGGAGTCGTGGTACTCCCAGCCGGGCTGCTGCTCCTCGCTGCCCCGGTGGTGGTCGACGGTCAGCGCCGTCACCCCGGCCGCCCGGGCCGCGTCGGCGAGCAGCAGGGTGGAGCGGCCGCAGTAGCTGCCGATCTCCAGCAGCGGCAGCCCGAGCCGCGCCGCCTGAGACGCCGCGGCGTGCAGGGCCAGACCCTCGTCGCGCGGCATGAACCCTTTGGCCTGCTCGAACGCGGTGAGCGTCTCCTCCAGCGTGCTGCCCATCTGCCGTCCGTTCCTCGGTTGTTCGCCGAGCCGCCATGCTGCCCTACGTCGCAGGTCGTGCGACCGGCGGCCCCCGCCGGGCCCGTCGGATATCCGATTCGCCCGCCACGCGGGAGATGCGAGCATGGCACCCATGCCCAAGACCGCTTCCGACCCCGGCACCGCCGCGTCCTCCCGCACCTCCTTCCCGCGCCTGTGGGCCGTCGTGCTGGCCGCGTGCGCCGGGCAGTTCCTCGTCGTCCTCGACGTGTCCGTCGTCAACGTGGCGCTGCCGTCGATGCGGCAGGGCCTGGGCCTGAGCGCCTCCGGCATGCAGTGGGTGGTCAACACCTACACGCTCACCTTCGCCGGTTTCATGCTGCTCGGCGGCCGCGCCGCCGACCTGTTCGGCCGGAAACGGATCTTCCTGCTCGGCCTCGGCCTGTTCACGGCCGCCAGCCTCGGCGGCGGCCTGGCGGCCGAGCCCTGGCAACTGCTGGTGGCCCGCGCCGTGCAGGGCACCGGCGCCGCGGTGCTCGCGCCGGCGACGCTGACGATCCTGACCACGACCTTCCCCACCGGCCACGCCCGGACCCGGGCCATCGGCACCTGGACGGCGGTCGGCGCGGGCGGCGGCGCGGCCGGCGGACTCGTCGGCGGTGTGCTCACCGACGCGCTGTCCTGGCGCTGGGTACTGCTGATCAACGTGCCCATCGGCGCGCTCGTGCTCACGGCGGCCGCGCTGTGGATCGCCGAGGGCCGCGAGCGGCACGCCCGGCGCCTGGACGTGCCCGGGGCGCTGCTCGTCACCGCCGGTCTGGGCGCGCTGGCCTACGGCATCGTGCAGACCGAATCGGCCGGCTGGGGCTCCGCCCAGGCGCTCGCCCCACTCCTCGGCGGCCTCGCCCTGCTCGCCGCCTTCGTCGCGGTCGAAGCCCGCACGACCGAGCCGCTCGTACCCTTGGCACTGTTCCGGCTGCGCTCGGTCTCCGCCGCGAACACCGCCATGTTCGTCAACGGCGCCGCCATGTTCTGCATGTGGTACTTCATGTCGCTGTACATGCAGAACGTGCTGCACTACAGCCCCGTCGAGGCCGGGCTCGGCTTCATCCCGCAGTCGCTGAGCATCGTGCTCGGCTCCAAGCTGGCGCCCCGGCTGATGCAGCTCACCGGCGCCCGCACCCTCGCCGTGGCCGGGACACTCGTCGCCGCCGCCGGCTACCTGTGGGAGAGCGGGATGCACGTGCACGGCGGCTACGCGGCCACCGTGCTCGGACCGGGCGTGCTGATGGCGCTGGGCGCCGGGCTGTCGGCCACCCCGCTGGCCGCCGTGGCCACCGCCGGTGCCGCGCCCCGTGATGCCGGGCTGGTCTCCGGACTGATCAACACCTCGCGCACCATGGGCGGGGCCCTCGGACTGGCGATCCTCTCCACCGTCGCCGCCGCCCGCATCGCCGCCGCGGCCGGGCCGGGCGGGTCCGCCGACACCGCGTCGCCCGGCGCGCTCGCCGACGGCTACGCTCTGGCGTTCGCAACCGGAGCGGTCATCCTGCTGGGCAGCGCCCTGCTGATGGTCGCCACCCTGCCCCGCCGCAGCCAGGAGGACGAGATTCATGACGCGTAAGTTCCCCGCCACCGGGCGGCGGGTGCTGGTCACCGGCGCATCCCGCGGTCTGGGCCGCGCCCTGGCCCGCGCCTTCGCCGAGCACGGCGACCGCGTCGCCGTGCACCACGGCACCCGCCGCGCGGACGCCGAGCAGACCCTCGCGGACCTGCCGGGCGAAGGCCACGTGCTGCTGGGCGCCGACCTGTCCGACGCGGCGGCCGCCGCCCGCCTCGTCCGGGAGGCGGACCAGGCGCTGGGCGGCCTCGACGTGCTGGTCAACAACGCCGCCGTCAACACCCCGCACCCGCCGGCCACCACGTCCTTCGACGACTGGGTGGCCGCCTGGGAGCAGCACACGGCCGTCAACCTGCTCGGCACCGCCCACCTCAGCCACCAGGCCGCGCACCGCATGATCGAGCAGGGCACCGGCGGCCGCATCGTGCACGTCGGCTCGCGCGGCGCGTTCCGCGGCGAACCCGACCACCCCGCCTACGGCGCCACCAAGGCCGCCGTCCACGCCCTCGGCCAGTCCCTGGCCGTCGCGCTCGCACCGCACGGCATCGCCGTCGCCTCCGTCGCGCCCGGCTTCATCGACACCGAGCGCGTCGCCGGCCGGCTGCAGGGCGCGAGCGGCGAGGCGCTGCGCGCCCAGAGCCCCTACGGGCGCGTCGCCACCCCGGAGGAGATCGCGGCGGCCGTCCGCTGGCTGGCCTCCCCGGAGGCCGAGTGGGCCTCAGGCACGGTCCTCGACCTCAACGGGGCCTCCTACCTGCGGACGTGAGACTGCGGCCGCCCCCACGGCGTGCCGGGCAGCTCCGGGCCGCCGGGCGCGCCGGGCTCGAAGGACTGGCCCGGCACCGGGTGCGCGGCCCGCACTCCGGCCTCCTTGGCCAGCCGCCACGTGCGCTCGGCGGGCTCCGCCCACGGGTGCGGCGCCAGGTTGAAGGTGCCCCAGTGGATCGGCAGCAGCACGTCGCCGCGCAGGTCGCCGTGGGTGCGCAGCGCCTCGTCCGGCGTCATGTGGACGTCCGGCCAGAACTCGCTGTACGCGCCGAGCTGGATCATCGTCACGTCGAACGGGCCGTGGTCCCGGCCGATGTCGGCGAAGCCGGGGAAGTACCCGGTGTCGCCGCTGTGGAAGATCCGGTGCTCGGGCCCCGCGACCGCCCACGACGCCCACAGGGTGCGCTGCCGGTTGCGCAGCCCGCGGCCGCAGAAGTGCCGGGCCGGTGTCGCCGTCAGCGTCAGGTCCGCCACGCGCGTCGACTCGTGCCAGTCCAGCTCGGCGATCCGGCCGGCCGGTACGCCCCAGCGCTCCAGGTGCGCGCCGACGCCCAGCGGCACGGCGAACCGCGTCCCGCCGCGGGCCAGCGTGCGGATCGACGGCATGTCCAGGTGGTCGTAGTGGTCGTGCGAGATGACGACCACGTCGACGTC
>DASSBO010000004.1:0-9964 GCA_035698655.1 Streptomyces sp. | reverse complement strand
CCGAAGATGTCGCGGGCCTCCTTGGTCAGCGAGTCGTCCTCGAGGTGGGGTGCCGGGCTGATGAAGGCGGTGTTGCAGGAGGCGGCGAAGCTCTGCGTGAAGGTGCCGTTCTTGATCTCGAACTTGTTGTCGTTGTGGAACTTCCAGTGCCCGTAGGTGAAGTACTTGGGGCACGGGTGCTGGGCGTCGGGTGAGGCGAGGCCCTTCTCCATGAGCAGCGTCGCGGTGATGACCTTCATGGTGGAGCCGGGGGCGTAGGAGCCCTGCAGGGCGGTGTCGAAGCCCTTGGCCGGTACGTGGGCGGCGGCGAGGATCTCGCCGGTGCTGGGCTTGATCGCGACGACGCCGGCCTTGGGCTTCTTCGCGATGGCCTCTTCGGCGGCCTGCTGCGCGGTCAGGTCGAGGGTCGTCTTGAGGGTGCCGGCGGTGCCCTCGCTCAGCGTGGCCAGGGTGGTGCCGGTGTCCTCGCCCTCGGCGTCGACGATGTGGGTCTCGACGGCGGGGGTGCCGCCGGCCTTGCCGGCGTAGCGCTTGCGCAGGTCGGTGAGGACGCCGGTGAGCGACGGGTGCTCGTCGGCGGTGATCTCGGTGCCGTTGCGGTCGAGCGCGTGCAGCGGCGGGGCCTCGGTCTCGCCGGTGACGATGGACTGCCCGTCCTTCAGTCCAGGGTGCAGCACGGTGGGCTGCCAGTGGACGAGCACGTCGCCGGTCTTCTTCTCCCGGACGACCTCGAGGGCGGAGTCGTAGCTCAGCTCCTGCGTCTGATCGTCGTAGGACACGGTGGCGCTGACCGCGAAGGGCACCTCGGTGCCCGAGGCGTGCTTCGGGGTGAGTTCCAGCCGGGAGACGTGCGCCTTGTCGTGGAAGCCGGCCAGGGCCTCGCGGGCGGCCTTCGCGTCGTCGGTGAGGGCGGCGGCCTGCCGGTCGCGGCCGGCGGACCAGGCGGCGAGGAACTTCTTCGCCGTGCCCTTGACCTCCTTGGCGCTGGGCGGGCCGGTCTCGACCTTCGGCTTCTCGGGGCCGGCGGCGCTCGCCGGCCCGCCCGGCCCGTCCGCGCCCACCAGGGCGTAGACGCCGACGCCCGTCGCCGCGACGACGGCGGCGGCGAGACCGCCGATGACCGCCATCCGCTGCTTTTCGCGCCTGCGGCTCTGTGCACGCCGTTCGGCCCGGCCCATTGCTTCCGCCATGCGAGGCACCCTAAGCCACACAAGTGACAGTGCAAGGTTCCGTTTCACCCGACTGGTTCAGATCCAGGTGTCGAGCCACATCCGGTGCTGCCACGCGTCGAGCGGAATCGGCTGCCCGGTGTAGAGCGGCCAGAAGTAGACGAAGTTCCAGATGACGAGCAGGACGAGCACGCCCGAGGCGACGACTCCCACGGTGCGGCGTCGTTCGGTGACGCCCGGCGGGCCGGCCAGCGCACCGATGAGCATCGTCACAGCCAGGCACAGGAACGGCACGAAAACGATCGCGTAGAAGTAGAAGATCGTGCGCTCCTGGTAGTGGAACCAGGGCAGGTATCCGGCGGCGATGCCGCACAGGATCGCGCCGGCGCGCCAGTCGCGGCGGAACAGCCAGCGGTAGAGGGCGTAGAGCAGGGCGATGCAGCCGGCCCACCACAGCAGCGGCGTGCCCAGGGCGAGGACCTCGCGGGCGCAGTCCGAGGCGGTGGCGTGGCAGCCGTCCTGCCCGGCGGGCGGCGACTCGTAGAAGAAGGAGACGGGGCGCCCGAGCACCAGCCAGCTCCAGGGGTTGGACTGGTAGGCGTGACCGTCGGTCAGGTGGATGTGGAACTCGTAGACCTGGTGCTCGTAGTGCCACAGGCTGCGCACCCAGTCGGGGATCCAGCCGTAGGCGGTGTGCGCGCCGTCGGTGGTCGCCCAGTCGCGGAAGTAGCCGCCCTTGGTGACGATCCAGCCGGTCCAGGAGGCCACGTAGGTGGCCAGGGCGAGCAGCACGGTGGAGGCGAAGGCCGGCACGGCGTCCTTGCGCAGCACGGCGAGGAAGGGGCGTCCGGCGCCGGCGGTGCGCCGCGCTCCCCAGTCCCACAGGACGGTGAGCAGGCCGAACGCGGCGAGGTAGAACAGGCCGTTCCACTTGGTGGCGCAGGCGGCGCCGAGGCAGAGCCCGGCGGCCAGCCGCCAGGGCCGCCAGCCGAGGCGGAGGCGCTGCCCGGTGCCGTGGTCCGGGCGGACGGCCGCTTCCAGACCGCTGCCTGGCGGCAGTGCGGCGGCGAGCCGGGCCCGGGTGCGGTCCCGGTCGACGAGCAGGCAGCCGAAGGCTGCCAGTACCCAGAACATCACGATGACGTCGAGCAGCGCGGTCCTGCTCATGACGAAGTGCAGCCCGTCGACGGCCATCAGGCCGCCGGCGACGCAGCCGAGTGCGGTGGAGCGGAACAGGCGGCGGCCGATGCGGCACAGCATGAGCACGGACAGGGTGCCGAGGACGGCGGTCATGAAGCGCCAGCCGAACGGGTCCAGGCCGAACAGCCACTCGCCGGCGCCGATGATCCACTTGCCCAGGGGCGGGTGGACGACGTACGCGTGCTCGGGCGAGAGCGGGATGTGCTGCGGGACCGAGAGGATCTGCTCGTTGGCGTGCTCGCCCCAGGTGCCCTCGTAGCCGAACTGATAGAGGGACCAGGCGTCCTTCGCGTAATAGGTCTCGTCGAATATCACTGCGCGCGGCGAGCCGAGGTGCCAGAACCTGAGCAGGCCGGCGACCAGCGCGACCAGGACCGGGCCGCCCCAGGCCGACCAGCGGTGCAGCCGCTGGGCCGCGCGCGGGCCCAGGCCCAGCAGCGCGGCGGGGCGCAGGCCGGGCCCGGGGAAGGACGGTACGAGCCGTTCCCGCACGCCGGGCCTCGCCCGTCCGGCGTAGCCGTACCGGCGCAGCCGCGCCGGCCAGGCGGGCTCGTCCTGGGGCGTCTGCTCCCGCTCGAGGTCCACGGCGGTGTCACTGGTCGTCACGCGCACATCGTAAGGGCGGCTCATGTGAAGGCCGCCGCCGCTCTTGTGGGGGCGCGCCGCGGGCGGGCCGGGTGCTGCGAGGATGGGCCGCATGACCGGCACGCTCGTACTCGCAGGGACCCCCATCGGCGATCCGGCGGACGCGCCGCCCCGGCTGGCGGCGGAGCTGGGCGCGGCGGACGTGGTCGCGGCGGAGGACACGCGCCGGCTGCGGCGGCTGGCGCAGTCGCTGGGTGTGCGTCCGGGTGGCCGGGTGGTGTCCTACTTCGAGGGGAACGAGGCGGGGCGCACGCCGGAGCTGGTCGAGGAGCTGACGGGCGGCGCCCGGGTGCTGCTGGTCACCGACGCGGGGATGCCGTCGGTGTCCGATCCGGGGTACCGGCTGGTGGCGGCGGCCGTGGAGCAGGGGGTGCGGGTGACGGCCGTGCCGGGTCCCTCGGCGGTGCTGACGGCGGTGGCGCTGTCCGGTCTGCCGGTGGACCGGTTCTGCTTCGAGGGTTTCCTGCCGCGCAAACCGGGCGAGCGGTCGGCGCGGCTGCGGGAGGCGGCGCAGGAGCGGCGCACGCTGGTGTACTTCGAGGCGCCGCACCGGCTGGCGCAGTCGCTGGCGGCCATGGCCGAGATTTTCGGCGCCGACCGGCGGGCGGCGGTGTGCCGTGAGCTGACCAAGACGTACGAGGAGGTGCGGCGCGGCCCGCTGGGCGAGCTGGCGGCCTGGGCCGCGGACGGGGTGCGGGGCGAGATCACCGTGGTGGTGGCGGGCGCGGAGCCGCCGGGGCCGGGCGACCTGGATCCGGGCGAGCTGGTCCGCCGGGTGGCGGTGCGCGAGGCGGCCGGGGAACGGCGCAAGGAGGCGATCGCGGCGGTGGCGAAGGAGGCCGGGCTGCCGAAGCGGGAGGTCTTCGACGCGGTGGTGGCCGCGAAGAACCGCGGCTCCTGAGGCAGGTGCGCGGCAAGCGTTCGGCAAAGAATGAGCGCGGCGGCAAAGTTTACGAGGTGATCTGTTGCACCCCGATATACGGGCCGCCAAATCTCCTTCAATTCTTCTGAAAATATGCTGCTTTTCTTCGAGCAGAGTAGTCCACTGGTTATGGGCATTCTGCGCCCGAAGAGAGGAGCTGTCATGAACGAGACGGGCGGCATCGGCGACACCGCGCACGAAGCGTACGGCTTCGTCTGCATGAACTGCGGTTACGGCTGGGAGCAGACCTACGAGATCCAGCACCACCTCTCCCAGGACGGACGGCCGACCGTCACGTACCACACGGACGGAAAGCGCGTGCAGTCGCCATTGAAACACCCCACGTGCGTGAATTGCGGCGGGCACAAGCTGCGCATCATGCAGTCCGGGCGGGTGACCGGTACGGCGAGCACGGTTCCCCGCCGCTGAACCGGCCCGGCGGACCACGAATTATCATCGCGGCCATGCCAGAGAGCTCACGGTCCGCCCGCCCCGCACCTCCGCCGCCCCGACCGCTGCGCGTGCCGGTCGCCGACTCGCACACCCACCTCGACATGCAGGAGGGCACCGTCGAGGAGGCGCTGGCAAAGGCCGCCGCCGTCGGCGTCGAAACGGTCGTCCAGATCGGCTGCGACCTGCAGCGCGCGCGGTGGGCGGCCGAGGTCGCCGCCGCACACCCCTCGGTGCACGCGGCGGTGGCCCTGCACCCGAACACCGCGCCGGAGACCGCCGACCTCGACGCGGCCCTCGCCGAGATCGAGAAGCTCGCGACCCTGCCCCAGGTGCTCGCCGTCGGCGAGACCGGCCTGGACTACTTCCGCACCGGCGAGGACGGCGTCGCCGCGCAGCAGGCCTCCTTCCGCGCGCACATCGCCATCGCCAAGCGGACCGGCCGCGCGCTGGTCATCCACGACCGCGACGCACACGACGACGTCCTGCGGCTGCTGGCCGAGGAGGGCGCGCCGGAGAGGACCGTCTTCCACTGCTTCTCCGGCGACGCGGCGATGGCCCGGGTGTGCGCCGAGCGCGGCTACTTCATGTCCTTCGCGGGCAACGTCACCTTCAAGAACGCGCAGCAGCTGCGCGACGCCGTCGCCGTCGCACCGCCGGAGCTGCTGCTCGTCGAGACCGACGCGCCCTTCCTCACCCCCGCCCCGCACCGCGGTGCGCCCAACGCGCCCTACCTGATCCCGGTGACACTGCGCGCCATGGCAGCCGTCAAGGAGATGGACGAGGACACCCTCGCGGAGTATGTGGCGGCCAACACGGCCCGCGCCTTCGGCTACTGACCGTTCCGCCCGGCGGCCCGGTGGTAGCGTCACGCTCCGCTGTAACCCGGTCACGCTTCGAACGGGAGGCGGGCGCCGGGCGGAACCACGGGGAGCACGCATGCGCCGGACGCACGGAGGTCACGCAGCACCGCGGCACAGACGGCAGCGGCGCCGGGGTGCCGCCCTGGCCGGTTCGCAGGCGCTGCGCCGGTTCGTGCCCCGGGCGCTGGTCGTCGCCTGCCTCGCCGGCGGCACCACCGCCTACGTGGCGCACGACAGCGGCGCCGTCACCCGCAGCGCGGAGGACGCAGGCGCCCGAAAGTAGACTGCTTCGGTGAGCGCCATCCCCGACCCGCTGCTGGGCCCCACCGCGATCCGCCAACTGGCCGGGGCGCTGGGCGTGCGCCCGACCAAGCAGCGCGGCCAGAACTTCGTCATCGACGCCAACACCGTGCGCCGCATCGTGCGCACCGCCGACGTGCGGCCCGACGACGTGGTGGTCGAGGTCGGCCCCGGGCTCGGGTCGCTGACCCTCGCGCTGCTGCAGGCCGCCGCGCATGTCACAGCCGTCGAGATCGACGACGTGCTCGCCGAGGCGCTGCCCGCCACCGTCGCGGCCCGGATGCCCGAACGCGCCGGCGACTTCGCGCTCGTCCACTCCGACGCCCTGCGGGTGCGGGAACTGCCCGGCCCGCAGCCGACCGCGATGGTCGCGAACCTGCCCTACAACGTGGCCGTGCCGGTGCTGCTGCACATGCTGCTCACCTTCCCCACGCTGGAGCGTGTGCTGGTCATGGTGCAGTCCGAGGTCGCCGACCGGCTGGCGGCGGCGCCCGGCTCGAAGGTCTACGGCGTGCCCTCGGTCAAGGCCGCCTGGTTCTGCGAGGTGCGGCGGGCCGGCGCCATCGGGCGCCACGTGTTCTGGCCGGCGCCGAACGTCGACTCCGGGCTGGTCTCCCTCGTCCGCCGCGACCCGCCGGCCACGACGGCCTCCCGCGAGGAGGTCTTCGCCGTCGTCGACGCCGCCTTCGCACAGCGCCGCAAGACGCTGCGCGCCGCGCTGGCCGGCTGGGCCGGGTCGGGGGCCGCCGCGGAGAGCGCGCTGCTCGCCGCGGGCGTCTCGCCGAAGGCACGCGGGGAGGCTCTGACGGTCGAGCAGTTCGCCGCCGTCGCCGAGCACAAGCCATCCACGAAGGGGGACGACGCGTGAGCGTCACCGTCCGCGTACCGGCCAAGGTCAACGTGCAGCTCGCCGTGGGCGGCCTGCGCGCCGACGGCTTCCACGACCTGGCGAACGTCTTCCTGGCCGTCGCCCTGCACGACGAGGTCACCGCCACGCACGCCGAGACGCTGCGGCTGACCGTCTCCGGGCCGGACGCGGACCTCGTGCCGCTCGACGGGAGCAACCTGGCCGCGCGGGCCGCACGGGCCCTGGCCGACCATCACGGGCTCGGCGAACCGGCCGTCCACCTGCACATCGACAAGGACGTCCCCGTCGCCGGCGGCATGGCCGGCGGCAGCGCCGACGCCGCCGGCGCACTGCTGGCCTGCGACGCGCTGTGGGGCACCCGCACGCCGCAGGCCGACCTGCTCGCACTGTGCGCCGAGCTGGGCTCCGACGTGCCGTTCAGCCTCGTCGGCGGCGCCGCGCTCGGCCAGGGGCGCGGCGAACTGCTCACGGCACTGGAGGTCGGCGGCACCTTCCACTGGGTGATCGCCGTGGCCGACGGCGGACTGTCCACCCCGGCCGTCTACCGCGAGTGCGACCGGCTGCGCGCCACGTCCGGCGCCGGCGCCTCGGCAACCGACGTGGCCGCGCCCGAGGCGAGCGCGGAGCTGCTCGCCGCCCTGCGGGCCGGCGACGCCGGCGCGCTGGCCGGCGCCCTGGCCAACGACCTGCAGCCGGCCGCCGTCTCACTGCGGCCCGCCCTGGCCGACACGCTGGCCGCCGGCGCCGCGGCCGGCGCCCTGGCCGGCCTGGTCTCCGGCTCCGGCCCGACCTGCGCCTTCCTGACGAAGGACGCCGAGGACGCCGTCTCGGTGGCGGCGGCTCTGTCCGCGTCCCCGCTGTGCCGCACGGCCCGCGCCACGACCTCCCCGGCGCCGGGCGCGACGGTCCTGCCGTCCTGACCTCCGGTCACGCGTGACGGAACCCGGCGCCCTGCACCGGCCACTCCTCCCGCAGCATTCCGAACAGCACGCTGTCGTACCACTGATGACCGACGCGGACCGCGGAGCGCCGGCGCCCTTCCTCGACGAACCCGGCACTCCGGAACGCCCGGATGGCACGCTCGTTGCCGCTCCAGGTGTCGAGCTCGACCCGCCGCAGCCGGCAGGCGCCGAACAGGTGCCCCACGAGCAGGCGCAGCGCCTCCGAACCGAACCCGCCGCCCCAATAGCCGGGTTCGCCGATGCAGATGCCGACCGTCGCCTGCCCCGCGAACGGGTCCATGTCCCGGTAGTCGGCGTTGCCGATCGGCCGGCCGTCGGCCAGGTCCTCGACGGTGAACACGGCTTCGTAGCGCGGGTCCAGCCGCAGCCGGTCCTCGTGGAAGCGCTCCAGTGACTCGCGGGTGACGGGCCCGAAGTGCGGATCGCCGCCGGTGGCCCAGTGCACCACCTGCGGATCGTTGCGCCAGCGCACCTGGGCGTCGAGGTCCGAGGCACGCGGCGCGCGCAGTCGGACGAGTTTCCCCTCCAGCATGCGGTGACCGTAAGGGCCGTGGGGCAGCGCGCCCAACGGGTTTTCGTGCCGGGCCGCCGCCGTCAGGCGGGCCCGTGCAGGGCCTGCATCAGGTCGTGGTGGGCGGACAGCACGCCGCCGTCGACGGGGAGGGTCACGCCGGTGATCCACGCGGCGTCCTGCGAGGCCAGGAACGCGACCGCCGCCGCGATGTCGTCGGGGCGGCCGACGCGGCCCAGCGGGTACGCCTGCGCCGCCCGTTCCAGCGCCGTCTCGCGGCCCGCCCACGCCGGCGTGTGCACGGTGCCCGGCGCGACGAGGTTGACGCGCACGCCGCGCGGGGCCGCGTCCCCCGCGAGGGTCCGGGTCAGGCTCGCCAGGCCCGCCTTCGCGGCGCTGTAGGCGTGGTTGCCGAAGTCCTGTTCGCCGTTGACCGAGCCGATGTTCACGATCGCGCCGCGCCCGCCGGCCGCCGCCAGGTGCGGCAGCGCCGCCCGCGCGCAGCGGAACGCGCCGGTGAGGGTGACGTCCAGGTCGCGCGCCCAGTGCTCGTCGGGCTCGTCCTCGAAACGCGGCACGTCCCGGTGGCAGGAGTAGGCGCAGTTGACCAGCACGTCCAGGGCGCCGAACTTCGCGACGGCGTGCGCCACCGCCGCCTCCACGGCCGCCCGGTCGGCCACGTCGCAGGCCAGCCCCTCGGCCACGCCGCCCGCCTCCCGGACGCGGGCGGCCGCCCGCTCGGCCCGCTCGCCGTCCAGGTCGGTGACCAGCACCCGCGCCCCCTCGCCGGCCAGCCGCCGCACGACGGCCTCCCCGATGCCCTGCCCCGCCCCGGTCACCAGCGCCACGTACCCGTCGAATCGCCGCATGCGCCCACGCTAGAGCGTGTCGTGGCCAGGCGCCTCGGTTCCCGCCACCTCCGGTGGGAGGTGCGCGAACCAGTCGAGGACGGCGCGTTCGTAGCGGATGCCGAAGTCCAGCGTCGCCGCCGCGTAGGCGTCTGCGCCGGCCGACAGGTTCCGCTGCGCCTCCTGGTACGCGGCGAGGCGCTCCTCGTGGGCGGCGCGGTGCGAGGCGAGGATCGCGGCCCGCCGCTCCGGCGGCAGATGCCGGCCGAAGGCCATGGTGAGCAGCAGCGGGAAACGGATCTGCTCGGGCGCCGGCTCGGCCTCCAGCCAGCGGCGGAACGCCTCGCGGCCGTCGTCGGTGAGCGTGAAGACGCGCCGGGCGCGCGGGCCCGGTGCGCCGGCCTCGGCGAGACCGTCGTCGGCCAGCCGGGCCAGCTCGCGGTAGACCTGGCTGGGGGTGAGGGACCAGAAGCCGCCGATGCGCTCCTGCGCCGTCTCCAGCAGGTCCCAGCCGCTCATCGGCCCCTCGTGCAGGAACCCGAGCAGGGACGCCGCCGTCGCGTTGAGCTGTCGTGGCATGCCGTCATCGTCGCACTTGACCCTCCACAGTGGAGGGTGGACGCTGGAGGCAGGACCTTCCACAGTGGAGGGCCGCCCGGGGGACGGAGAGGTGGACGTGATGGTTCCGGAGAAGGAGCTGCGGGCCTCGGACCGCGAGCGGGACGAGGTCGTGACACAGCTCGCCGACCACCTGGCCGAGGGCCGGCTCGAGCTCGCCGAGTTCGAGGAGCGCAGCACCCGGGCGAGCGCGGCACGCACCCGCGGCGAGCTCGCCGAACTGACCGAGGACCTGCCCTCCGCCCGGCCGGTGCCCGCTCCGGCCACGCAGTCACAGCCCGTCTCCCTGTCGAAGGACGAGACGCCGGCCCGCCGAACCCGCACCGCCGCGGCACTGCGTCCGCTGGGGCGCTGGCTCTCGGTGAGTCTGGTCTGCGTGACGATCTGGGCCGTCTCCTCGATCGTCTCCCACACGGTCCAGCCCTTCTGGCCCGGCTGGGTCATCGGCCCCTGGGGCGTGCTCATGCTGCTGCGCGTGCTGAAGGGCGCCGACGGCCGGCCCGACTGAGCCCGTCCGGCCGGGGCGTCAGGAGGGCTTGCGGGCCTCGATGAGGAAGCGGGTGGTGCGGGCCACGAACGGGCCCTTCGCCTCGATGAGTTCGTGCAGG
>DASSBO010000003.1:0-3445 GCA_035698655.1 Streptomyces sp. | reverse complement strand
CTGTCAGCGGACGGTGAGGAAGTCGGCCGGGTCGCGGGGCGGGCGCTCGCGCGGGGGTGCCGCCGGGTGGCCGACGGCCACCGTGCCCATCGGGTCCCAGTCCGCCGGCAGGTCCAGCACGTCGCGGACCACTTCGCGGCAGAACATCGTCGAGGACACCCACGCCGTGCCGAGGCGCTCGCCGGCCAGGGCGACCAGCAGGTTCTCGATGCCCGCGCCCGTCGCCACGACGAACATCTCGCGTTCGGCGGCCGCGCGGCGGGCGTCCGGGTAGGCGTGGGCGCCGTCCGCGACCAGGCAGGGGACGACGAGGTAGGGCGCGTTGCGCAGCACGTCGCCCCGCTGCACGCGGCGCGCGATGCTGTCCTCGCTCTTGCCGTCCGCCCGCAGGTCCGCGATCCACGCGTCGCGCATCGCGTCGAGCAGCCGCAGCCGCGCCTCGGCGGACTCCAGGAGCACGAACCGCCAGGGCGTGGTGTGGTGCGGGGCGGGGGCGGTGACGGCGGCCGCGACGGCGCGGCGGACGGCGGAGCCGTCCACCGGCTCGCCGGTGAACTCCCGCACGGTGCGGCGCAGCGTCACCGCTTCGCGCACGGCCTCCGAAGTGCCCATGCGGAACATGTCGTTCGCCGCTTCGCGAACCAACGACCGGGCGCCGGAGGCCGGTTCGGGAAGTTCGAGCACGTGCTGCGGAAGCCCGCGCACGACCGCGACCGGCATGCCGCCGGTCTTGCCCTTCACCAGCTCGCCCGCGGCGGCCAGTTCGTCGCCCACGGCGGTGACCGTGACGCCCAGCGGGTTGCCGTGCGTGTCGACGCCGCCGCGCAGGTCCTCCAAGACGCGCACGCCGGCCGCGCCGATCGCCACGTCCGTCTGTCCTTCGCGCCACGGGCGTCCGAAGGTGTCGGTGACGACGACACCGACCTCGACGCCGAGTGCCTCGCGCAGCCCGTCGCGCAGCCGGCGGGCCGAGGCGTCGGGGTCCTCGGGCAGCAGCAGCACCGTGCCGGCGGGGGTGTTGGAGGCGTCGACGCCGGCCGCCGCCATGACGAAGCCGTGCCGGGTCTCCACGATGCGGGCCGGCCCGCGCCGCGCCACGACACGCACGGTCTCCGCGTCGATCGCCGCCTCGCGGTCGTCGGCGCGCAGCACGCGCCCCTCCGCCTTGCTGACGATCTTCGACGTCACGACGACCACGTCGCCGTCGGCCAGCCCCGGCAGGCCGGACGCGGTGGCGGCGTCGGCGACGAGCTTGGTCAGGTCGTCGCCGGGGGCCACCTCCGGCATGCCGGGCAGCGCCCACACCCGGTAGGCGGGCGGCGGCTGCGGCGGGGCGGTGGTCACTCGCGGACCTCCTCGGCCAGCTCCAGCGCCTCGCGGGCCATCTGTGTGGTCGCCGCGAGGTCACTCATCATCAGCGGCACCGCGCGGCACCGGATCCCGGCCCCTTCGACGGCCTCGACGGCGCCCGCGTCGACGGTGTCGACGAGCCAGCCGTCGAGGAGGCCGCTGCCGTAGTGCTGCGCGACGGCGGCCGCCGTCGCCTCGACGCCGACGGCGGCGAGCACCTTGTCGGCCATGCCGCGCACGGGTGCGTCGCCGACGATGGGGGAGAGACCGACGACGGGCACGCCGGCCTCGGCGATGCCCTCCCGGATGCCGGGCACGGCGAGGATGGTGCCGATGGAGACGACCGGGTTGGACGGCGGGAACAGCACGACGTCGGCGTTCGCCAGCGCGTCGAGCACGCCGGGCGCCGGCTTGGCCTGGTCGGCGCCGACCGGCACGACGGCGTGGGCGGGCACGGCGGCGCGGTGGCGCACCCAGTACTCCTGGAAGTGCACGGCCTTGGCCTCGCCGTCGACCTCGGTCGCGATGTGCGTCTCGACGCGGTCGTCGGTCATGGGCAGCAGGCGAACGCCGGGCTGCCAGCGGGCGCACAGGGCCTCGGTGACGGCGCTCAGCGAGTAGCCCGCGCCGAGCATCTGGGTGCGGACGAGGTGGGTGGCGACGTCCCGGTCGCCGAGACCGAACCAGTCGGGACCGACGCCGTAGGCGGTGAGCTCCTGCTTGACGGTGAAGGTCTCGTCGGCGCGGCCCCAGCCCTGCTCCTCGTGGATGCCACCGCCGAGGGTGTACATGACGGTGTCGAGGTCGGGGCAGACCTTGAGGCCGAACAGGTGGATGTCGTCACCGGTGTTGCCGATGACGGTGATCTCCGCGTCGGGTGCGGCGGCCTTGAGCCCGCGCAGGAAGCGGGCGCCCCCGATGCCTCCGGCGAGAACGACGATGCGTTGCATGACCCTAGTTTTGCAGCAGCGCGCGTCCGGGTTCGCGCGCGCCCCGGGCGTGCATCGGCATTTGCGTCAGGCCGGGGAAGTACACGTGCAGGCTGACGGCCGGTGCGAGGCCGTCGTTGACGGCCTCGTGCAGGTATCCGGGTGCGAAGGCGCGCTGCGCGCCCGGCCGCAGCAGGCGGGTGGCGCGCGGGGTGCCGTCCGGCGCGGCGACGTGTTCGGTCAGCTCGCCCTCGAGGACGGTGAGCACACCCGAGCTCTCCCCGTGGCCGTGCAGGCCGGTGCCCTGGCCGGGGAGCCAGCTGAGCAGCCACACCTCGTAGCCGGGGCCGGTGTGCAGCCGGTCGTACCAGCGGCTGGTCGGGTCGTAGCGCACGCGCGGCCGCCAGGACGTGGTGTCGGCGGCGATGCGGCGGGCCAGGCCGGTGAAGCCGGAGACTGTCGTGGGGTGTTCGGGGGCGGGGGCCAGCAGGTGGGGGACGGCGAGCAGGTCGCCGGCAATCTGCAGGTCGCTGTCCATGGAGGAGGGGGTGCTGTTCACGGCAGGGGCCGCCTTCGCGCTGGAGGGGAGTGGGTGCCCGGTACGGCCGGGCGGGACGTCTCAACAGCAGCGGCGACAACAGTGCCCGCGGGCAGCGCCGAGCGACCCGCAGGGGCGGGTGCGGCGGTGCGTTCGCGTCACTGGCATGCGGACAAGAAGACCGTTTTCTTCCGTTCCCTGTCAACTCCCTGTCAACCGGATGTCGCGTTTGACGGCGAAGTTTCACTGCATCGGGTTGTCCCGCGCAGAGAAAGGTTTGTGCCTCCGGCGCACCGGACAAACGGCGGCCGAGTACGCCGGTTGCGCCGTTGTGCTTCTGTGACCGGTCTGTGATCCGTGTCGCTTCACCTGGTGGGCCGGGAACGCGTCTTCGGCCGCACACGTCTCTTCCGGTGGAGGGGTGACGCGGTTGCGGAGCCGCCCTGCTGTCCAGGTTTGTGGCTATTTGAACACTTTCTGCATGTGCTTGGTTCCGCAGAGTGAATAACGGGCTCAATAGCAGATCTCGGCTTGACTGGCGCGGATCGGCATACATGTAATTTCACCCGTGTCGTTCACGAGCGATCGATAACGACGGCATCACGGGGACGCAAAGACGGACGAGGGG
>DASSBO010000002.1:0-9983 GCA_035698655.1 Streptomyces sp. | reverse complement strand
CGGCTGACGCTGCGGCCGTGGCGGATGGACGACGCGGACGCCGCCCTGGCGATCTACGGACGCCAGGAGGTGGCCCGCTGGCTGAGCCCTGCGCTGGAACGGGTCGGCGACCCGGGCGCGATGCGGCTGCTGCTGCAGCAGTGGGAGATGGAGGAGCTCCGCGACACCCCGCCCGCAGCGCGCTGGGCCGTCGAACTGACCGGGGAGGGGCGGGTGATCGGCGGGATCACGCTGCTGTACTTGCCGCCGGACGGCGTCGACCTGGAGATCGGCTGGCAACTCGCCCCGGACGCCTGGGGGCAGGGCTACGCCTCCGAGGCCGGACACGCGGTGGCGCACTGGGCGCTGCACCAGGCCGGCATCGACGAGATCTTCGCCGTCGTCCGCCCGGCCAACACCCGGGCCGCCGCCACCGCCAAGCGCATCGGCATGGAATGGGTGGGGGAGACGGACAAGTACTACGGCCTGACGCTGCAGGTCTACCGGCTCACCGCCCCCGACCTGGACCGCCCCCTGGCGAACCGCACCTACGGCGCCGACGTGCACCACCGGCTCGGCTGACGAGGCCACGGCGCGGACGGCTCGTGCGGCGGACCACGACGATGTCCTCAGCAGTCCGATAGCAGGTAACTCTGCGCTGTATAATTCGCTCCTGACAGTTACCTGCGTTCGAACACATTCGTCCGAGAGGTCGTGGCCAAGAAGGGCGCGCCGCTGGAGGTCGTGCAGACGTTCGTCGAGAGGCGGAAGAAGCGTCTGATCAAGGGGTGGACCATGCTGACTGGACGGAAGTATCGTCTCAGCTTCACGGCCGAGCAGGCGGAGATGGCCGAGGATTTCGGGAACATCTGCCGGTCGGTGTGGAACACCGCTCTGGAGCAGCGCCGCGAGTATCGGCGGCGTGGGGCCTGGATGAACTACGTCCCGCAGGCAGCCGAACTAGCTGACGCGAAGCGTGAGCACGAGTGGCTGCGAGCCGCCCCCTCGCACGTTCTCCAGCAGACCCTGAAGGATCTCGACAGGGCATGCCGGACTCACGGCACGTTCAAGGTGCGCTGGCGCTCCAAGGCCCGATGGTCCCCGTCGTTCCGCTTCCCGGCCGGGAAGCACATCACCGTGGAGCGGCTGAACCGCAAATGGGGCCGTGCGAAGCTTCCGAAACTGGGCTGGGTCACCTTCCGTTGGTCCCGTCATCCCGGTGGCGAGATCCGCTCCGCCACCGTCTCCCGCAAGGCCGGGCACTGGTACATCTCTTTCCTCGTTGAGAACGGTGTCCTCACCCCCGAACACCACGCGGGCACGCCTGTGGGGATCGACCGCGGCGTCGTCGTCGCCGTGACCACGAGCACCGGCGACTTCCACGACCGCGATTTCACCACGGTCGGGGAGAGGACTCGGTACCGCAGGCTGCAGCAGCGCCTCGCGCGCTCGAGGAGGGGCTCCGCGAACCGCGCCAAGACCTGTTCGGCCATGAATCGGATTATGGGCCGGGTCACCGACCGGCGTGCCGACTTCGCGGCCTGGACTGCCAACCGGCTCACCAGTCGGCACAGTGTCATCGTGCTGGAGGAGTTGCACACGAAGAACATGACGGCTTCGGCCAGGGGGACTGTTGCTGAGCCCGGACGCTTTGTCCGACAAAAGGCCGGCCTGAACCGGGCCATTCTTGACAAGGGATGGCATCGCATAGAGCTAGCCATCCGTAACGCAGCGCGTTCGACCGGCACCGAAGTGGTACTGGTCAACCCCGCGTACACGTCGCAGACGTGCAACCGGTGCGGGCACGTGGACGCGAAGAACCGTGAGAGCCAAGCGGTCTTCGTATGCACGGCTTGCGGCCACCGGGACCACGCTGATGTGAACGCCGCCAAGAACATCCTCAGCGCCGCAGGGCATGCGGTGCCAGCCTGTGGAGACCTCGGGGTTACCCGGTCGACGAAGCAGGAACTACCGGGACACCGCGAGGCAGTACCGGTGCAACTGGCTTTCGGGCTGGTTGGAATCCCCCGGCTCTAGCCGCGGGGAGGAGGTCAACTACTACTACTTCGGGCATTAACTACGGACGACTTGGACGATCGTGCAGCGCACAGGCGGCTACTGCAGCTCCGACGCGGCCAACGGCCTGTCGCCGGCGACGGCTCCCGCCGCGTAGCACGGGCACGCCGCCGGTGACCGGGCCGTGCGCTCAGTCCGCGGGAGTCGAGCGGGGGAGTGCCTCACGGAGCCGGAACTTCTGGGTCTTCCCGGTCGCGGTGCGGGGAAGCGAGTCGACGAACCGGACGGACTTGGGGCACTTGTACCCGGCGAGCGCCCGGTGGCAGTGCTCGATCAGGTCGTCCTCGGTGACCGGCCGCCCGTCGTCGGTGACGACGACGGCCGTGACCGCCTCGCCCCAGCGTTCGTCGGGCAGGCCGACGACGGCGGCCTCCCGCACCGAGGGATGAGAGCACAGTGCGTCCTCGACCTCGATCGACGAGACGTTCTCACCTCCGGTGATGATGACGTCCTTCTTGCGGTCCAGGATCGTCAGGTATCCGCCTTCGAAGGTGCCGCCGTCCCCCGTGTGGAACCAGTCCTCGGCCTGGGCCGCCGCGGTCGCGTCGGGATCCTGCCAGTAGGCGGCGAGTGAGTGGTTCGACCGGGCGAGGACCTCGCCGTCTTCCGAGACGCTCATCCGCACCCCGAGAGCCGGTGCGCCCGCACGGCCGAGGTTGCGGGCGGCGTCCTCGGAGCCGAGCGTCTCCCACTCGCCGCGCATCCGGTTAACGGTCAGGAGCGGCGAGGTCTCGGTGAGCCCGTAGATCTGGATGAACTCCCAGCCCAGTTCCTCGCGTACGGCCTGGATGGTGCGGGTCGGCGGGGGCGCGCCGGCCACGATGACGCGCACCCGGTCCCGGCCCGGCACCGGGCCGTCCTTCCACTCCCGTGCCGCGTCGAGGACCGAGTTGACGACGGCCGGCGCCGCGCACAGCAGGGTGACGCCGTGGCGCCGGACCCGGCGGAGGATCTCGTGGCCGTCGATCTTCCGCAGCAGGATGTGCCGCCCGCCCAGGCCGGTGACGGCGTACGGGATGCCCCAGCCGTTGACGTGGAAGAGCGGCAGAGTGTGCAGCAGCACGTCCGCGTCGGTGATGGTGGTGTGCAGCGCGAACGTCGTGGCGTTGAGCCACGCGTTCCGGTGAGTCAGCTGCACGCCCTTGGGCCGTGCGGTGGTACCCGAGGTGTAGTTGATGGTGCAGGTGGCCCCCTCGTCGCCCTGCCACGGCTCGGGGTCGCCGCCGCTCGCGAAGATCTCGGCGTCGTCCTCGCCGAAGACGAACGTCCTCGGCGCCGTCACCGCGTCCGCCAGGTCACGGAGCTCGGGGTCCAGCAGCAGGATCTCCGCCCCGGAGTGCCCGACGATGTAGTCGACTTCCGGGGCGGTGAGCCGGAAGTTGATCGGCACCAGGATCCGGCCCCACGCCGATACCCCGAAGAAGGAGGTCAGCAGCCGGGCGGAGTTCTGCGAGACGACCGCGACCCGACCGCCGTGCGGCACGCCGAGCCGGTCCAGCCAGGCGGCTTGTCCGCGGGCACGCGCGGCCAGTTCCCGGTAGGTGATCTCCTTCCAGGAGCCCGCCGGCTGGTCGGGTTCGTCGACGAGCGCGACCCGGTCCGGGTAGACGGTCTCGGCACGGTCCAGGAAGTCCCGGACCGTCAGGGGATAGAACATCGGCGTTCCCTTCGCTTCGACGGCGGCTCGACTGTGGTCTACCCAAGGTGGCCGCGGCGCCGAAAGTCCCCGCCGACACGGCCGCTGCGTCGCGGTAATGTCAGCATCTGCCGCGAGGGCATCCGGAGTTGACGAATCGAGGACGTTGCAGTGACGCAGGAGAACCGGCCGGACGGCTACGCCGCCGGCAACGGGGGCGGGATGCACCAGGGCGGCGGCGACGCCGTCGGAGGCACGGGCGGCCCGCTGCCGCCGACACCCGGACAGCCGCCGCAGCCGCCGCAGCCGCCCGGTTACGCGCCCGCCCCCGGCTATGCGGCGTCGCCCGGCTACCCGCCCGCACCCGGGTACGGCGTTCCGCCGCAGGGCAGGTGGCAGGACCAGGGCGGTCCCGCCGGCCCCCCGCCGGGCATGCCCGGCCCGCTCGGCCCTTCCGGCCCGCCGCCGCGGCGCTCGGGCGGCAAGGTCGCCGGCATCGTGATCGCCTGCGTCGTCGCCCTCGCGCTCTTGGGCGGCGGATTCCTCTACGTCCTGACCCGGTCCGGCGACTCCGGCGGCGCGAGCGCCGACGCCGATGTGCCCGCCTCCGCCCTCGACCTCGCGTGGAAGAGCAGCGCCCTCCCGCGCTCCACGGCGCGATCCGGGACCGGGATGCAGTGGCCCGGCCGTTGGACCCACCGCCGCACCTTCGTCTACGGCGACGAGAACGGCGTGCGCGGGTACGACATCGAGACCGGAAAACCGCGGTGGAAGGTCAAGCCGCCCAAGGGCGCGGGCGAACCGTGCGCGATGTCCACCGACCCGGGCTACAACGGCGTCGGCGCCGTGGTCTTCGACGCCGGCGGCGACGAATGCTCCTTCCTCGCCGCCGTCGACCTCGACAGCGGCCGGGTGACCTGGTCGAAGAAGCTGCTGAGCAAGTACGGCGAGAACGGGCCGCAGGTCTACGTCGGTGACAGGTACCTCTCGGTCGCGCTCAACAGCGTCGAAGGCATGAAGATGTTCGACGTGCGGACCGGGGCCGCGGCCGACCCGTTCGCCTCGAGCGGCATCGACTGCGAGTTCCACTTCGTCTTCAGCCAGGCGTACGTCGTGGCCAAGCCCGAATGCCACGACGAGATGGTGGTCCTCGACACGCAGAACGGCGGCGACCCGGTCGCCGTCCCCCATCAGAAGGGACAGCCCGTCCAGATCCTCTCGGACAACCCGCTGCGCGTCGTGGTCACCACCGGCGAGGACGAGGACGGCCCACGGCAACTGCTCACCCTCTCCGACGACGGCGAGAGCTTCAAGACCACGAACCTGGAGGGCACGGCGGCCAGGATGGTGGTCAGGGACGCGGGCAACCGGATCACCGAGGACGGGCTCTACTTCTGCAAGCTGAACAACGGCTACAACGCGGTCATCGACCTCACGACCGGGGAGGCCGTCTGGAAGGCGAAGAAGGCGCGGACCGCCTTCATCGGCGACGACAGTTCGAACAAGCGCATGCTGATCGCCGTCTCCGACCCCGAGACGACGTACTGGACGCGTGTCGGAACCCTCGACACGGACATGGGGAAGATGACGTACGCCGGGACGATGGTGATGCCGGACGGCAGCTATCTGATGCAGAGCGACACCCTTTACGCCCACGAATCCGGCAAGGTGCTGGCCGTCGGCCCCAGGAGTGACGGCAAGAGCCAGATCGTGGCGTATGCCGTTCCCCTGCCGCCCAAGTAGCGGCCGACTGCAGCGGGTTGCGCCCGCGCGTCAAGTCTGTGCAAAGCCACGGGGCCTAAGCGGAACGTGGCGTTACGGTTCCCGCGCTCGGATGAAAGGGACCAGGCGCGGCCGCCAGGGCGGCCGCGCATCCTGCCCAGGAAACCGGAGAACCGATGCGCATACTCTCCGCGCGGCGCCACCCGCGCCGCAGGACGAAGAACGGCGCGAGGACGGCACTCGCCGTGCTCGCCGCCGCACTCCTGATCACGGGGACGGGACCCGTCTCCGCCTTCGGAGTGACCGAAGACGACGACGGAGGTCACAGCCGCCACGACGAGGCCGGCGAGGAGTCCCACGAACTGATGGAGTCCGTCGACTCGTTCAACGAGCCGAGACTCTCCCCCAGCGGCCAGGTCGAGCCGGGCGCCTACGCCCACGCCTGGTCACACGTGCAGAACATGCCCGTGCAGTCGAGCGCCTGGAAGGAGGTCACGACCGCCCCGTACAACGAGGACGCGCTGCACTACCGCGACCACTCCGCCTCCAACTCCGGCGGCGGAGCCGGCCACTCGGCGGGCCGGATGGCCGCCATGGCCACCGACCCGACACACGCGGGAGTGGTCTACGCGGGCGCTGCCGGCGGCGGTGTGTTCCGCTCCACCCACGACGGCAAAACCTGGACGCCGATCGCCGACCGGCTGCCCGCCCTGTCCGTGGGCTCCCTGGCCGTCGCCCCCGACGGCGCGCTGTGGCTGGGCACCGGCGAGGCGACGACCGCGTCCGACAACTACCTGGGCAGCGGCGTCTACCGCCTCGCCGACCCGGTCACCGGCACCTTCACCGTCGACGACAAGGTGGGCGGCCCCGAACTCGACAGCAGCTCACTGCACACGCTGACCTTCGACGAGGCGGCCGGATACGTCTTCGCGGCCTCCTCGCACGGCCTCTACCGCCGCGACCTGTCGGCCGCCGCCTCCGCCCCCTGGACGAAGGTCCTCGCCCCCTGCGCGGGCGTCGGAGTCAGCGGCGTCGGCTGCGGCGTGGACAGCCACTACGCGGACATCGCCAACGACGTCGTCGTCCAGCCGGGCAGCGACGGCCGGAAACTGCTGGCCAACGTGGCCTGGCGCAGCGGAGCCGACTACAACGGCTTCTACTACTCCGACGACGCCGGCACCACCTGGAAACGCGCCAACCCGACCGGCGCGATCAACCCCGCCGAGATCGGCAACGCCGACTTCGCCTACACGGCCGACGGCAGCAAGCTGTACGTGTCGATGGAGTCGCCGAAGCTGCTGAACAAGTCCGCCGGCGGCGGCGTCTACTCGGTGCTCGCGGGCGTGTACGTCAGCGAGAGCGGCAACGCGAACGGCCCGTTCAAGCAGATCGCGACCTCCTCGTCGCTCGCCTCGAGCGGCTCGGCGATGAAGGTCTCCCAGATGGGCGCCGGCTACCAGCCCGGCACGCAGGCCTGGTACGACCAGGTGATCGCGGTCGACCCGACGGACCCGGACCACGTCTACCTGGGACTGGAGGAGATGTTCGAGTCCCGGGACGGCGGCGCCACCTGGAAGGCGATCGGCCGCTACTGGGACTTCACCATGCCGTGCTTCAGCTACGACCCGGAGCAGAACACCTGCGACGACGACGTGATGCACTCCGACCAGCACGCCATCGCCTTCTCCCACTGGAAGGGCCGGGACCCGGAGGTGTTCGTCGGCAACGACGGCGGCGCCTACGCCCGTCCCACCACGCAGACCGCCGACGGCTGGCGCAACCTGAACGAGTCCGGCACCCTGCGCACCCTGCAGTACTACTCGGTGGGCGTGGGCACGATGACCGACGGCAGCGGCGTCGCCGTCTGGGGCGGCCTGCAGGACAACGGCGTCTCGCTGCTCACCCCGAAGGGCGCCACCTACCAGGGGCAGCAGCTCAACCCGGACGGCGAGATGGTCTCGCCCTTCGGCGGTGACGGCGGCGACCAGCTGGTCAACCCCGACAACGGCTGCCAGACGGTCGGCGAGTACGTCTACCTCGCGCTGCAGATCACGAACAACTGCGGGTACACGGCGAGCGACGACGGCTCCGAGAACGTGATCACCGACATCGCGCCCTCGGACCCGGGAGCCCGCTTCACGGCGCCCTTCGGCGCCGACGAGACCGACCCGAACGGCTACTGGGTCGCCGGCGGCCGCTACGTCTGGGGCAACACGGCAACCTGGAAGAGCACCTCCGGCGACGACTGGAGCAAGCTGTTCGACCTGGGCGCGGGCCACTCCGCCTCGGCGGTCACCAGCCGCGACCACGTGGTGTGGGCGGCCTGGTGCGGACCCTGCTCCGGCGTCGACGACGACTCCTTCGGGCGCGGCATCGCCACCAACGTCGGCGGCACCTGGCACCAGGTGGACCTGCCCGACGCCTTCCCGAACCGCTACATCGCGGACCTGACCATCGACCCGGCCGACGCCTCCGGGAAGACGGTCTACGCCGTGATCAACGGCTTCTCCCGGCACTGGAACGAGGGCCCGGGCGCCGGCTACGGCCACGTGTGGAAGACCGCGGACGGCGGCCGGACCTGGACGGACGTCAGCGGTGACGCGTCGGCGAAGGACTCCTTCCCCGACGCCCCCGCCAACGCCGCCCTGGTCACCGACGACGGCACGCTCGTCGTCGCCACCGACCTCGGCGTCTTCACCAGCACGAAGGCGGGCCACTGGGCGCGGCTGGGCACCTCGCTGCCCGCCTCCCCGGCGGTCTACCTCTCGCCGAGCCCGGACGGCAGCCAGGTGTACGTGGCCACACACGGCCGCGGCATCTGGAAGACGGCGACGCCGTAGGACGGCCCGCCGCCCGCGGCCGCGCGGCCGGGTGTCAGCACCCGGGTGCGCGGCCGCGCGTGGAAGAGTCTCCTTCCGTCCCGACGAAAGGAGCACGCGCTCATGACGCTCGTCGCCAGCACGGTCGCCGTCTTCTCACTGGGCGGCACCATCGCCATGACCACCGATCAGGGGACGGGCGGCGTGGTGCCGGCGCTGTCCGCTCACGAGCTGCTGGCGGCCGTGCCGGGACTGCATGCGACGGGCGTGCAGCTGACGGTGCACGACTTCCGGCAGGTTCCCGGTGCGTCGCTCACCGTGGAGGACATCGCCGCGCTGTCCTCCGCCATCGCGGAGCAACTGGACCACGGCGCCGACGGCGTCGTGGTGACCCAGGGAACGGACACCATCGAGGAGACCGCCTTCCTCATCGACCTCATGCACGACAGGGACCAACCCGTCGTCGTCACGGGCGCCATGCGCAACCCCACCCAGCCGGGAGCGGACGGACCGGCCAATCTGCACGCCGCCGTCCTCACCGCCGCCGACCCCGTCACGCGCGGGCTGGGCTGCGTGGTGACGATGAACGACGAGATCCACGCGGCCCGCCTCGTGCGCAAGACCCACACGGTGAGCCCGGCCGCCTTCGCCTCCCCGGGCTCCGGCCCGCTGGGCCGGGTCACCGAAGGGCGGGTCCTGCTCCGGGCCCGGCCGGCGCCCCGCCCGTTCCCGGCGCTCACCCCCGCCCCGGGCCGTCGCGTGCGCGTCGCCCTGCACACCGTGACGCTCGGGGACGACGGAGCCACGCTGGAAGCCGTGGGGGAGCACTGCGACGGCCTGGTCGTCGCCGCCCTGGGAGTCGGCCACGTGCCGCAGCCCATGGTCGCCCCGCTCGCGCGCCTCGCCGCCCGCATCCCCGTCGTCCTCGCGTCCCGCATCGGCACGGGCCCGGTGCTCGCCGACACGTACGGCTTCCCGGGCTCGGAGAAGGACCTCCGCACCCGCGGCCTGATCGCCGCCGGCGACCTGGACCCGTACAAGGCCCGACTCCTGCTCCATCTCCTCCTCACGCAGAACCGGTCACGCGCACAGATCGCAACGATCTTCGCCTCGTCGGAGTGAAGCCGCGCGGCAACGCGAGCGTCGTTCACGCAGAGCCGTGTCAGGGGAGGACGACCAGGTCGCGGGGGGTGCGGTTCAGGCGTTCGCCCGCGTCCTCCGTGCAGACCACGATGTCCTCGATGCGGGCGCCGTAGCGGTCGGGGAGGTAGATCCCCGGCTCGATCGAGAAGGCCATGCCCGGGGCCAGCGGCAGCCGGCTGCCGGCGACGATGTAGGGCTCCTCGTGGGTCTCCAGGCCGATGCCGTGGCCCGTGCGGTGAATGAAGCGCTCGCCGAAGCCGGCCTCGGTGATGATGTCCCGGCCGACGCCGTCCAGTTGCTCGGAGGTGATGCCCGGCCGGACGGCGTCCGTCTGCGCGCGCTGGGCGCGCGAGAGGACGTCGTACAGCCGGCGGAACTCTGCCGGCGGTTCGCCCACGACGTAGGTGCGGGTGGAGTCCGAGCAGTAGCCGTCCGCGGTGGTGCCACCGATGTCGACGACCACCGGGTCCCCGGACCGGATCACGCGGTCGGACAGTTCGTGGTGCGGGCTGGCGCCGTTCGGGCCCGAGCCGACGATGACGAAGTCGACGCGCGCGTGCCCCTCGGCGGCGATCGCCGCCGCGATGTCCCGGCCGACCTCCCGCTCG
>DASSBO010000001.1:0-2916 GCA_035698655.1 Streptomyces sp. | reverse complement strand
GAATGCCTGCTCGGTGTCCAGCAGGAGGACGGCTCGATGCCCGGCCCCCGTTTCGACCCGCGGGTGTGCGCGGCCCTCCCCGAGCAGCGGCGCGCAGAATACGCGTTCCAGCGGACCTACCACACGACACTGGTCATGGCGATGGCTCTCGCCACACACCTGGACATGCCCACGGCGAACGCCGCCGCGGAACTGCCGGACGGAGCACTCCGATGACGACGACAACCGTGCCGACGGCACACGTCCGGGCGGCTCTCGACAATGCCGAGCACTGGCTGCGCACTCTCCTGCCCGGTCTCGACCCGGCGGGCGAACTGCATGCGACGGCCCGACAGGCTCTCGCGCACTGCGAACGCACCTCGGAGGAAGCCCCCGGCCCGATTCCGGACGACTATCGGCCGGGGCAGCCCGGTGTCCTTCTCCGCGCGGACCGCGCCGCTCTGCTGGCCGCCTGCCGTGCCGCACAGTCCGACGGACTGCCCGCAGACGTGCGCGTGGAGTTGAGCAGCACACTGCCCGCCGTGCTGGTGGCCGCACTGCGCTGCTACGACCTGATTCTCGGTGCCGTCCTGCTCCGAGCGGTGGCAGCACTGCTCGGAAACGACGCAGAACGAGTGCGCGGCGCGATCGACTTCCTGCTGGCCCAGCAGCAGCCGGACGGTTCTTTCGGTGCGTTCGGCGGGGAGCTCGAGGCGCTGGGTGCGACGGAGGCGGCCCCGCGCGAGGATGTGCCGCCCGAGGCGCTGCTTGTCCCGGTGACGGCGGCGTGCGTCGCCGGGCTCAGCGCGGTCATGCGCGGCTGAGGCGGAAGCGGCGGCGCCTCCGCACAGGCGCCGCCGCTTCCTTTGGGGAACCGGGGCCGCCGCCGTGGTGAGGGAAGAGGTACGGCGGCGGGCCCCGGAGGTCTTACCGCTGCGGCGGACGGGCGGCCGCGCGGCCCGCCTCCAGGCGGGCGACCGGGATGCGGAACGGGGAGCAGGAGACGTAGTCCAGGCCGGCCTCGTGGAAGAAGTGCACCGAGTCCGGGTCGCCGCCGTGCTCGCCGCAGACGCCGAGCTTGAGGTCGGGCCGGGTGGCCCGGCCGGCCTCGACGGCGTTGCGGACCAGGGAGCCGACGCCGTCCTTGTCGATCGTCTCGAACGGAGAGACGCCGAAGATGCCCTTCTCCAGGTAGGCGGTGAAGAAGCTGGCCTCGACGTCGTCGCGGGAGAAGCCCCAGACCGTCTGTGTGAGGTCGTTGGTGCCGAAGGAGAAGAAGTCGGCGCACTCGGCGATCTGCCCGGCGGTGAGCGCCGCGCGGGGCAGTTCGATCATCGTGCCGAGCGAGATCTTCAGGTCCAGGCCGTAGGCCTGCTGGACCTCGGCGAGGACCGCCTCGGCCTCCTCGCGGACGATCTCCAGTTCCTGGACGGTGCCGACCAGCGGGATCATGATCTCCGCACGCGGGTCGCCCTTGGACTCGGCCTTGCGCTGGGCGGCGGCCTCGGCGATGGCGCGGACCTGCATGGTGAACAGGCCGGGGACGACGAGCCCGAGGCGGACGCCGCGCAGGCCGAGCATCGGGTTCTGCTCGTGGAAGCGGTGCACGGCCTGCAGCAGGCGCAGGTCGTTCTCGTTGGCGTCCTTGCGGGACTCGGCGAGCGCGACGCGGACGGACAGCTCGGTGATGTCGGGGAGGAACTCGTGCAGCGGCGGGTCGAGCAGCCGCACGGTCACCGGGAGGCCGTCCATGGACTCGAAGAGGCTGACGAAGTCGGCCTTCTGCAGCGGCATGAGCTCGTCGAGCGCGGCGTCGCGCTCGGCCGGGGTGTCGGCGAGGATCAGCTTCTCGACGAGCTCGCGGCGCTCGCCGAGGAACATGTGCTCGGTGCGGCACAGGCCGATGCCCTGCGCGCCGAAGCGGCGGGCGCGGGCCGCGTCCTCGGCGTTGTCGGCGTTGGCGCGCACCCGCAGCCGGCGCATGCGGTCGGCGTAGGACATGATCCGGTGGACGGCGCCCACCAGTTCGTCGGCGTCGTCGGCGCCGGCGTGCATGCGGCCCTCGAAGTACTCCACGACCGGCGAGGGCACCACGGGTACCTCGCCGAGGTAGACGCGGCCGGTGGAGCCGTCGATGGAGACGACGTCACCCTCGTCGACGACGTGCCCGCCGGGGACCGTCATCCGCCGGCGCTTGGTGTCGACCTCGAGCTCCTCGGCGCCGCACACACAGGTCTTGCCCATGCCGCGGGCGACGACGGCGGCGTGCGAGGTCTTGCCGCCGCGGCTGGTGAGGATGCCCTCGGCGGCGATCATGCCGTCCAGGTCGTCGGGGTTGGTCTCGCGGCGGATGAGGATGACCTTCTCGCCCGAGCGGGACCACTTGATGGCGGTGTAGGAGTCGAAGACGGCCTTCCCGACGGCCGCGCCCGGCGAGGCGGCGATGCCGCGGCCGACGGCCTCGGTCTTCGCCTCGGCGTCGAAGCGGGGGAACATCAGCTGCGCCAACTGGGCGCCGTTGACGCGCTGCAGCGCCTCGGCCTCGTCGATGAGGCCCTGGTCGACGAGCTGCACGGCGATGCGGAACGCGGCGGCAGCCGTGCGCTTGCCCACCCGGGTCTGCAGCATCCACAGCTTGCCGCGCTCGATGGTGAACTCGATGTCGCACAGGTCCTTGTAGTGGTTCTCGAGCGTCTCCATGATCTGCATCAGCTGGTCGTAGGAGGCCTTGTCGAGCTGTTCGAGGTCGGCGAGCGCGACGGTGTTGCGGATGCCGGCGACGACGTCCTCGCCCTGCGCGTTCTGCAGGTAGTCGCCGTAGACGCCCTGGTGGCCGCTGGCCGGGTCGCGGGTGAAGGCGACGCCGGTGCCGGAGTCGGGGCCGAGGTTGCCGAAGACCATGGAGCAGACGTTGACCGCGGTGCCCAGGTCGTGCGG